>NZ_JBEZZF010000075.1:0-24966 GCF_040639055.1 Promicromonospora sp. NPDC023987
AAGACCACCTCGGGTGAGGAGCTCGAAGAGATCATCGCCAAGGCGGTCGCACGGTCGCTGGCCCGCAGCTCGCGACGGGAACCGATGGTCATCGCCGTAGTCCTCGACGCCTGACCTGGGCACCGGTTCAAGCCCAACGGTCGACGTCGCAGTGCTAACGTCGCCGGGTGACTACCGGGTCGGCCTTGTGCCATGAGCGAGTGAGGTTCCCGGCCGACGGTTGACGGCCGGGCGGGCCAGAGGCCCACCACTCTTCCTTCCGCGATGACAGCAATGTCGTCGTGCCCTGATGCCGTTCGCCCGAGACGTCACATCCTGAAGGAAGAACCATGCCCATCGATTTCAACCAGCAGATCATCGAGGAGTTCCGCGCCAACCACGGACGGGTCGGCGGCCCGTTCGAAGGTGGCCGACTCCTCTTGCTCACCACCACCGGTGCCCGCTCCGGCGCAACCCACACCACGCCCGTCGGTTACCTGCCCGACGGCGACCGTGTCCTGGTCATCGCCTCCGCGGCCGGCGCGCCGCGGCACCCGGCCTGGTTCCACAACCTGAAGGCCAACCGGCACGTGACGGTCGAGAACGGGACCTTTACCTACGACGCCACGGCCACCGTGCTCGACGGCGCCGAGCGCGACCGCCTGTTCGCCCGCGCGGCCGAAGCTGATCCCGGGTGGGCCGAGTACCAGGCCAAGACCGACCGGGTCATCCCGGTCGTGGCCCTGGAGGAAATCCCCGGACCGCCCAACGTGGACGCCGACACGATGGGCGGGGGCCTCAAGGCGATCCACGACGCTTTCCGACGCGAGCTCGCCCTGGTCCGGGCCGAGATCGCCCGGTCCGGGCCTCGCGTGGGCGCGCAGCTCCGGGTCAACTGCCTCACCGTGTGCTCGGGCCTGCATCACCACCACACCATCGAGCGCGAGCACATGTTCCCCGCGCTGGGGGAACAGCACCCCGCCCTCGCCGAACCGCTGAAGCGACTGCAAGCCGAGCACGAGGCGATCGCCGAGCTGCTCGGCGACCTGCAGACGCTTCTGGCCGACGACGCCACCCCCGCCGACCCCGCCGCGCTGCTCACCGAGGTGGAACGGCTCACCCACGAGCTGGAGGGCCACCTCGACTACGAGGAGGAGCACCTGATCCCGGCGCTCGACGGGATCCCCATGTAGCCCAGCGATCGCGGTCATATCAGCGAGCATGCTCGTTCGGCTTGGCGCATCTCCCCCGACGACGCGCCAGCGTCGGGCCGGACCCGTGTCTCGAAGCGGGCAACGCGGTTGGCCGCTGGCGTTGCTACCTGCCGAGGAACGCAGGACTGAGGCGCGCTCAGCCAGTCCAGACGAGAGCCTCCGCGATCTGCCGCCGTGTAGGCAGATCCAGTCGACAACAGGGCGTGACTGGGACGGTCTCACCGGTGGCGACGTCAAGCCCGTCCACGACCAGGGTCGGTGACGGGTAGTCGCCGACGAGCACCTGTACTGCGACCTGGACACCGGCATCAGCTTCCGCGTCCCGCACCAGATCGAGAAGGCCTCCGACCAGAGGGCAGTCGGGGACTTGTAGGACCTGGATGTGCCGCTCGTGCACGGCTTCGGCACCATTTGCGTCTACCGCTGGGGTCGACGTCATGCAGGCCTCGGGGCGTACATAATGATTGCGACGCCTACCAGGCAGATCAGCGCTCCGGTCACGTCCCACCGGTCGGGACGGAAGCCGTCGACGACCATGCCCCACGCCAGGGACCCGGCGACGAACACGCCGCCGTAGGCGGCAAGGATGCGACCGAAGTTGGCCTCGGGCTGCAGGCTGGCGAAGAACCCGTAGATGCCGAGCGCGATGACGTCGGCGCCGATCCACACCCAGCCTCGGTGCTCGCGTACGCCCTGCCACACCAGCCATGCCCCGCCGATCTCGAACACGGCGGCTGCGAGGAAGAGGGCGATCGACCACAGCACCGTCATGCCGTCGGCTCCTCGACGGGCAGCAGGTCGGCCAGCAGGTCTGCGGTCTCTGGCGGTGCGGTGATCGTCAGGTCGAACCTGGGCCCGTCCAGGTCGATGCGGAAGCGATAGAACGCGCAGCACGCCTGCTCGGCGGCGGCCAGGGCGACTGTCCGTTCCAGGGCCGACGTCGGCAGTGCGACCCGTACGCCGCCGTCGATCTCGGTGCGGGGTGCGCCGGACAGTAGGTCGCGCCACTGCTGCACGCGCGCGGTGTAGTCGCCGCCGCTCAGGGTGCAAGCGACCGGTTCGGTCTCGGAAGCAGCGAGCGGCAGCTCGCTGCGCGGCCGGTCCAGGAACGTGCAGTCCGTCTCGCAGGGCCCGTCCCGGTCGGGCAGCCCGTCGAGGCGGTCGATCGCCGTCTGTAACGTGGTGCTCAGCGACCGCAGCGCAACCATTTTCTCGACGACCTGGCCGGCGCGCTCGATCAGCATCGGTCGATACCGCGCCTTGACGCTCCGGCATAGTTCCGATTCCCATGCGGTGGCCAGTTCGCGCACCGCCGGCAGAGGCAGGTCCAGGTGCTTGGCCTGGGCGATGAACGCCAGGCGATCCACCGCCTCTGGCCCATACACGCGGTACCCGTTCTGCGTGCGATCCGCAGGCAGCAGTCCTTCGGACTCGTAGTAGCGCAGCGTCGAGGCAGGTACCCCGCTGCGCCGCGACAGCTCACCGATCCTCATGGCGTCCATGACCTCGACGGTAAACCTTCGAGCCGACTCGAAGGTCAAGTTGCCCTAAGCAGTTGCGCACAACATTGATGAGTGTCAACATAGAGACCCATCGATGAGCTTGGAGGTCGACGATGACGGCTCTTGCCCAGCAGAGTGCTCGCGAGGTGGAATCCCACGCGATCAGCGTGGACGCAGCGACCACCATAGCGATGACGCTCAAGGCCCTGGCCGAGCCGCTGCGACTGCGCATGTTGTCCGCGATCGCCACCAGCCCCGCCGGCGAGATCACCGTCGGCGAGCTCGCCTCGCTGACCGATGTCTCACAGCCCACGGTGTCGCACCACCTCAAGGTGATGCGCGATGTCGGGCTGCTCACCGCGGACCGGCGCGGCACCTCGGTCTGGTACCGCATCAAGCCCGCCTACCGCGGCGCCGTGAACACGCTGCTGGACCGGTTCGCACCGGCAGCTGTTGACGTCCTGGAGACCCCGCACCTGGTCGGGCTCAAGAACGCAGAGCCCGCCCTTGACCGGATGGCCGCTTCCCTGACCGAGCGGTTCCCCGGAACGCCGCCGAACGAATGCGTCCGGGTGGTCCGCGAGTCGTACGCCGCGCTCGTACGCCGGGGCGGCACGACCACCCACCTGGTCCCGCTCACGGAGCAGTTCGCGCGGCAGCGGATCATCGACGCTGAGAAGGCGCACGCCCAAGCGTCCGGTGCAGCGGGTGCCAGACATCTGCCGCAGGTGCTGTTCGTGTGCGTCGCCAACGCCGGGCGGTCACAGCTTGCCGCTGCGCTGATGCGGCACTACGCGGGCGACCGCGTAGTGGTCCGCTCCGCCGGGTCGGCGCCTGCGGCTGACGTGCACGCAGGAGTGCGCGCGCTCCTGGAGGAGCTGAACGACTCCGCCGCGGCCGACGCGGTGGACGACGTGACCCGTTTCTATCCCAAGCCCCTGACCGACGACGCGGTCCGGGCCGCGGACGTCGTGGTGACCATGGGCTGCGGCGACGCGTGCCCTGTGCTGCCCGGCAAGCGGTACGAGGACTGGATGGTGGGCGACCCGGCCCTGGCCTCCCCTGCCGGTGTTGCGGCGATCCGCGACGACCTGGACGAGCGCGTCCGGGCACTGCTCGCCGACCTCGTGCCCCAGACCACCTGACCTGCTGACCCGCCGACATCTGCCTGACCAAAGCGTCCACACTGAACCGGAGAACCCTATGAGCGTCACCGAACCCGCCGAGTCCGCCAAGCCGTCCGCCCTGTTCGTCTGCGTGCACAACGCGGGCCGCTCCCAGATGGCCGCAGGCTTTCTCCGCGCGCTGTCCGGTGGGGCCGTCGAGGTGCGCTCGGCCGGCTCCATGCCTGCTGAGATGATCAACCCCACCGCCGTGGAGGCCATGCTCGAGAAGGGCATCGACATCCGCGGCGAGAAGCCCAAGGTGCTGAGCAACGAGGCCGTCGAGGCGTCTGACGTTGTCATCACGATGGGCTGCGGCGACGCTTGCCCGTACTACCCCGGCAAGAACTACCAGGACTGGGAGCTCAGCGACCCCGCGGGCCAGGGTATCGAGGCTGTTCGACCCATCCGCGACGAGATCGAGCGGCGGGTGCGCGGCCTGCTCACCGAGCTCGGCGTTCAGCCTGTCTCGTAGGGGAACATGTGGCGACGCCGGTGGTCATTGAATTGATCGCGATGGATCGAACGGTAGGCTCGCCGCATGAGCGAGTGGGTCGCCCGGGACAGCGGTCAGCACGGGACGGTAGAGCAGACGCCGCATCCCGCGCTGCGCTCGACCTTGAGCCGCGGGCAGGCCGAGGACACGGCGGCGGTGCTGCGGGTCGTGTCCGACCCGACACGGCTGCAGATTCTTTCCCTGATCCATCACAGCGACGAGCAGCGCATCCGGGTGGTCGACCTGACGCGTGCGCTGGGTCTGCGCCAGCCGACGGTCTCGTACCACCTGAAGGTGATGAACGAGGCGGGCATCGTCTCGCGCGACCCGGTGGGCCGCGAGGCCTGGTATGCGATCGTGCCGCAGCGCCTGGACATGATCGCCGACCTGCTGCGCTAACGGCTTCCTGTCGTCGGAGTTCCAGGAAGTGCGTCCGGTGACGGATCTTCGCCTGCTCGCCGCTCAGGCGGCAGCCATGGCTCACCCGGACCGGCTGCGGCTCCTCGCCCTGGTCCTGACCGATCCGTCGAGCCAGCCGACGGCGGCGCACCTGGCAGGCTCGTTCGGCAACCGGGTTGCGATCGTCAGGCACCTGGAGGCGATGGCGGACGTGTGGCTGCTGGCCCGCGTCGGTGACCCGCGCACGCCGGGCTACCGCCCCACCGCCGACGCGATCGTCCGGTTCGGCGGCGCGGCAATCGGTTCCGCGCCGGACGGCGACAGGCCGGTCGTGGACGCCGGCAACCACAAGCAGCTGATGGACCGTGTGGTGGACGAGCTGACCGACCGGTTCTCCGAGACGTTCGGCCGCGAGACCGTCGAGCGGTTCGTCCGGGAAAGCTACGGCCTGCTCGCCGACCGGGCATCCGTGCAGCGTTACCTGCCCGCCCTGACGGCGCGGTTCGCAACCGACCGGCTGACGGCGCTGGCGGCACCGTTCAACAGTGCTGATACCCCTGGCAGCAAGGCAATCAGTGACATCCTGTTCGTGTGCGTGCACAACTCGGGTCGCTCGCAGATCGCGGCCGCTGCGTTGCGGTCCCTGGTCGGGAACAGGGTGCGGGTACGCACGGCAGGCTCCACACCGGCCGGCATGCTCGACCCGGGCGTCCGGGCCGAGCTGGCTCGCCGCGGCCTGGACCGGCTGGCGGAGATTCCGCGGCCGCTGACGGAGGAGGTCGTACGGGCCTCCGGCCTGGTCGTGACGATGGGCTGCGGAGACGCGTGCCCGGTACTTCCCGGCCGACGCTACGTGGACTGGCCCGTGGAGGACCCCGCGGGGCGGTCGTCGGACGAGGTGCGCCGCATCGCGGACGAGATCATCGACCGGGTCCACGTACTGCTCGCCGAGATCGACGCAGGACTCGATTAATAGGCCCTCATCTATTAATCGGTGGACACGGAGACCGTCATGAGCGGTGTGGAGTCCAGCCGGTAGCCGATGCCTCGCACGGTGTGCAGGGCGCCGGCTGCGCCGAAGGGGTCGAGCTTGCGGCGCAGCCGGGAGATGACGGCGATGAGCGCGGCGTTCGGGTCGGACGAGGTCGGCCAGAATCGCCGTTGCAGTGCGTCGCGCTCTACCACGTGGTCGTGCTGGGACGCGAGCTCGTAGAGGGCTTCGAACTCCAGGGTGGCCAGGTCGATCCCCTGGTCGCCGAACTGCGCGTCGTACCCCGTCACGTCCAGCCGGAGGCGGCCGACCTGGACGGTGGGCAGCCGGACCGGCCCCTGGCGCACCTCTCGTACGGCGGACTCGAGGGCGGCCGGCCCGTACGGGCGGGTCAGCATCGGCCTGGCACCGGCCAGGACCGCAGGGCCGATGAGGTCGGTCTCCCCCGGCCCGTGCGCCACGAGCACGGCCACACCGAGCTCCTCGTGAGCGACCTCGACCACCGCCAGGAGCGTGTCGCTGCCCAGCTGCGCGGACAGGACCAGCGCGTCCACGTCCCCCGCCCCGACACGCGCCAGGCCGCGCAGCACGTCGCGATAGACGAGCAGGCTCACGCCCCGCTCGCGCAGGCGCGAGGTGAGCCAGCGCTCCCGGTCCATGGCAGCGTCCACCAGGACGACGGTGTGCGTGCCGCGGCGCAGCTCGTCGCTCCGACCACGTTCCTTGCGGCTGCCGACGCCGGGCGCTCCGGGGGTGATCGTTGCCATGACGCTCCTTGGTGTGCGGGCGTCAGCCGAAGCGGCCGCTGATATAACCCTCGGTACGCGAGTCCGCGGGGCTCTCGAAGATCTTGGTCGTCTTGTCGTACTCGACCAGCTCGCCGTGCCTTTCTCCGGTGTCCGGGTCGATGGCCGCGGTGAAGAAGGCCGTGCGGTCCGCGACGCGGGCGGCCTGCTGCATGTTGTGCGTGACGATGATGATCGTGTACTGGTCACGCAGCTCTGCCATGAGCTCCTCGATCCGGAGGGTCGCGATCGGGTCCAGGGAGGCGCAGGGCTCGTCCATCAGGATCACGTCCGGCTGCACCGCGATGGTGCGCGCGATGCACAGGCGCTGCTGCTGGCCACCGGACAGGCCGTATGCGGACTGCTTGAGCTTGTCCTTGACCTCGTCCCACAGTGCCGCCTTGGTCAGGGCCTGCTCCACGTGGTCGTCCATGCTGGGCACGTTCATCCCGGTGACGCGCGGCCCGTAGGCGATGTTGTCGTAGATCGACTTGGGGAACGGGTTGGGCTTCTGGAAGACCATCCCGATCCGGCGACGCACCTCGATCGGGTCGATTCCCGGGGCATACATGTCCTGGCCCCAGTACCGGATCGGTCCGTCGACCCGTGCGCCCACGATGAGGTCGTTCATCCGGTTGAGCGACCGCAGGATCGTCGACTTGCCGCACCCGGACGGTCCGATGAGCGCTGTGATCTCGTTGTGCCCGAAGTCGACGGAGACGTTCCGCACCGCGAGGTAGTCGCCGTAGTAGACGTTCACGTTGTCCACCTCCAGGACCGCCCGCTCCGGGCGGTCAGGGACGTCCCGTGTCGCCTGCTGGTGGTGCTCCAGTTCTACCTCGATGGCGTCGCGGACTTGTGGCATGGGTTCAGGCATGGGGTCACCAGCGCTTCTGGTAGCGGTTGCGGATGTAGATGGCGGCACCGTTCATGAGCAGCACGAGGGCCATGAGGAGCATGGAGGCGCCGGCGGCCAGGGTGTGGAACTCGGCCTGGGGCTGTGCGGTCCAGCTGAAGATCTGGATCGGCATGGTGGTGAACTGGCTGAGCATGCCGTTCGGGTCGAACCGGAGGAACACGAGCCCGCCGAGCAGGAGCAGCGGCGCGGCCTCCCCCAGCGCGCGGGACAGTCCGAGGATGGTCCCGGTCGCGATGCCGGGCAAGGCTGCGGGCAGGGTGATGCGCCAGGTCGTCTGCAGCGGCGTGGCCCCGATCGCGAGCGACCCGTCGCGCAGCTCGCGCGGGACGGCCCGGACGGCCTCCCGGGTGGAGATGATGATGACGGGCAGGATCAGCATGGCCAGCGCGATCGCGCCGCCGATCACGATGTTCTTCTGCTGCACTCCGATGAGTGCCAGGGCGCCCAGGGCGAGCATGCCGTAGATGATCGCGGGCACGGCGGACAGGTTGGAGATGTTGATCTCGACCAGCCGGTTCCACCAGCGTTTGCGGTCGGCGAACTCTTCGAGGTGTACCGCGGCCGCGACGCCGAGCGGGACGGCCAGCACCGCCGTCGTGCCGACCACCCAGAGCGACCCGAGGATCGCCGGGCGGGCGCCCGCCTCCTCGGCACGCGAGGAGGGGTAGCCGGTGAACAGTCGGCCGTCCAGTCGCGTCAGCCCGTCGGCGAAGGTGTCCACCAGGAGCACGGCGAGCGTGACGAAGCCGATCAGAAGGCTCAGCCACAGCAGAACGATGAACAGCACCGACTGCGGGGTCTGCTCCTTGCTGCGGCCCGACGTCGACAGGACCGCGCGGCGGGCGTCGGCCCCCGAGGCCGCGGGTGTGTAGAGGGACATCAGTACTCCTGCCGGAAGCGGCGGACGAGCTCGATCGCGATCAGGTTCACGATCAGGGTGAGGAGGAAGAGCAGCAGGCCCACGACGAACAGGGTGTTGTACTCCAGCGAGCCCACCCGGGAGTCGCCGAGCGCCGCGTTGGCGATGAAGGTCGTCATGGTCGCTCCCTGCTGGAGCGGATTGCTGACCATCTGCACCATCTGGCCGCCGGCGATCGTGACGATCATGGTCTCGCCCACGGCCCGGGAGATGCCGAGGACCACGGCCGCCACGACACCGGAGAACGCTGCGGGGAACACCACGCGCAGTGACGTCTGCATGCGGTTCGCGCCCAGCGCGGCCGAGCCCTGCCGCAGTGCGTTCGGCACCGCGGACATCGCGTCCTCGGAGACGGATGCGATGGTGGGGATGATCATGACGCCCATGACCATGCCCGCCGACAGCAGGCTGAACGGTCCGACCTCGAGGCCGAGGTCCTGGAGGAACGGCGTGAACCAGAGCAGGGCGAAGTAGCCGAACACGACGGTGGGCACGCCCGCGAGCAGCTCGAGGACCGGCTTGAGGATGCGGCGCAGCCGCTCGGGCGCGTACTCCGCGAGGTAGATCGCCGAGCCCAGACCGCACGGGACCGCGACGGCCAGGGCCACCAGGGCGGTCCAGGCGGTCGCCGTGATGAGCGGCAGTACGCCGTAGGAGGCGTCCGCGAAGCGCGGGGTCCAGCGGGTGCCGGTCAGGAATTCGAGGAGCGGCACCTGCTCGAAGAAGGTGAGCGCGGGAACCAGCAGCGCGATCACGATGCCGGCGGTGATGACGACGCTGAGCATCGCGGCACCGGCGAGCAGCCCACGGGCGATCAGCTCGCCCGGTCGACGCCTGCCGCGCAGGTCGGACGATCGGGGCGGCCCGGCTTCCAACGTGTCGAAGGAGGCACCGGAGGGCGGCCCCGGCGGCGGGCCGGCCGACCGGCCGGGCGTGATGGCCCGACCGGTCGGCGTGGAAGAGACTGAGCTCACGCGTCAGCCCTTCAGGCTGTCCAGCTCGGTACGGGCGGTGGTGGCCTGCTCCTCGGTGAGACCGATGAACAGCGCCTCCTCGGCGATCGACGCCTCGTTCTCCAGGTAGAAGTCGACGAAGGTCTGCAGGGCCTCGTTCTCGGCGTAGCTGGCGTTGTTCACGTAGATGAACAGGGGCCGGCCCAGCGGCGTGTAGGTCCCGTCCTGGACCGTCTCGGAGGACGGGGTGACGCAACCGTCGCCGCCGTCGATGTCGACGATCTTGACCGCGTCCGGGTTCTCCTCGGCGTAGGACAGGCCGAAGTAGCCCAGCGCGCCCGGCGAACCCTGCACGCCCTGGACCGTGACGTTGTCGTCCTCGGTGGGGGTGTAGTCGGCGCGGGTGGCACCCTCCTCACCGTTGATGGCCTCGGTGAAGTAGTCGAAGGTGCCGGAGTCGGTGCCCGCGCCGTAGAGGTCCAGCGGCTCGTCCGGGAAGGACGGGTCGACGTCCTTCCAGCTCATGACCTTGCCCTCAGCCTCAGGGGCCCAGATCGTGTTGAGCTGCTCGACCGTGAGGCACTGCGCCCAGTCGTTCTCGGGGTTGACCACGACGGACAGGCCGTCGTTCGCGATGACGATCTCGGTGTACTCGGTGCCGGCCTCGTCACAGGCGGCGATCTCCTCGTCCTTGATCGGGCGGGAGGCGTCGGAGATGTCGGTCTCGCCGGCGCAGAACGCCTTGAAGCCGCCGCCGGTACCGGAGGTGGCGACCGTGACCTGGACGCCCGGCTCGACGTCGGCGAACTGCGTCGCGGCGGCCGAGGTCAGGGGGGCGACCGTGGAGGAGCCGTCGACGGCGATGGTGCCGGAGAGGCCACCGTCGCCGGCCGCCTGCTGACCGCCGCCGCAGGCGGCGAGGGAGAGCGCGAGGCCTGCGGCGCCGACCGCCGCTGCGGTGCGCTGGGGGAAGTTCATCACCTGTGGGATCCCGTCTTGTGGAGGCGAGATGTTCCCGCCTACATCGTCTGTCGGACGAGATTGATAGAACGCGGTCTATGTGAACGCCAGGTGAACCGCTGCCCAACCCGTCGTGATCAATCAATCACGATCGATGGTTCGCGGCTAGTCCTGGGGTGAAGCCGGTCAGTCCGCACAGGCGGGGCGTAGCCGCGGTGCGCCCTCAACGGCAGCGAGGCCGACGAGGGCTCCCAGCGTCGCGGCGAACGCACCGGACGTCAGGCGATACCAGGTGAACCTTCCTTCAGCCTCCCCGACGACCATCCCCGCGTCGCGCAGCTGGCGCAGATGGTGGCTGATGGTCGTCTGCTTCGCGCCCGTGAGATCCACCAGGTGGCAGGTGCACAGCTGCTCCTCGGTGAGCGCGAGCACGATCTGCAGGCGGAGCGGGTCGCTGAGCAGCGCGAACTCCGCTGCGAGCTCGGCGGTCGGCGGTCGGACTGCGCTTGGCATGCACCGATGCTACACATCAGCGTCGGTTGATATCAACGAGCATCGATGTAATGCTTTCGCCCGGCAGCCCGTCAGGCGCCACATCCATGCCTGCCCGATTCGTGGAGAACCCATGCTGCTCGCCCTGATCATCTTCCTGGTCACGCTCACGTTCGTGATCTGGCAACCGCGCGGTCTCGGGATCGGCTGGAGCGCGTTGGCCGGCGCGGGCGTCGCTCTGCTCACCGGGGTGGTGCACCTGAGCGACGTCCCCGACGTGTGGGCCCTGGTGTGGAACGCGACGCTCACCTTCGTCGCCGTGATCCTCATCTCGCTCGTCCTCGACGAGGCCGGCACCTTCGAGTGGTCGGCCCTGCACGTCGCGCGCTGGGGCAAGGGCAACGGCCGACGGTTGTTCACCCTCATCGTGATCCTGGGCGCGGCGATCGCCGCGGTGTTCGCCAACGACGGCGCAGCGCTGATCCTGACGCCGATCGTGTTCCAGATGATGCTCGCGCTGAAGTTCAGCCCTGCCGCGTCGTTCGCTTTCATCATGGCGACCGGCTTCGTCGCGGACACCACCAGCCTCCCGCTCGTGGTCTCCAACCTGGTCAACATCGTCTCGGCCGACTTCTTCGGCATCGGCTTCGCCCGCTATGCGCTGGTCATGATCCCGGTCTCACTGGTCTCGCTCGCCGCGACCCTTGGCGTCCTGCGGTTCTTCTTCCGCAAGTCCATCCCCGACCGCTACGACGTCGCGGAGCTCGGACGCCCCGAGGACGCCATCCGCGACCACCTGACCTTCCGCGCCGGCTGGGTGGTCCTGGCCGTACTGCTCGTCGGCTACTTCGTTGCCGAACCGCTGAACGTGCCGCTGTCTGCCGTCGCATCCGTCGCGGCCCTGGCGATCATCGTGGTCGCGGCCCGCCGTCCGGCCTTCCTCTTCCGCAGCGCGGCCCGGCGGCCAGAGCCCACCGCCACCGTGAGTCCTGCGCCGGTCGGCCGTGGGCCCATCGCCGTGTGGCCGGTCGTGCGGTCCGCACCCTGGCAGGTCGTGCTCTTCTCCCTCGGCATGTATCTGGTCGTGTACGGCCTGCGCAACGCGGGCCTGACCGATGCACTCGGCCAGGTCTTCGCCGCGATGGCCGGGCAGGGGACGCTCGCGGCCGGTGTCGGCACCGGATTCCTCGTGGCCGGGATGTCCTCGGTCATGAACAACATGCCCACGGTGCTCGTCGCAGCCCTGGGTATCGATGCCGCCGACGCGACCGGCATCGTCCACGAGATCATGGTCTACGCCAATGTCATCGGCGCGGACCTGGGCCCGAAGATCACGCCGATCGGATCGCTGGCGACCCTGCTGTGGCTGCACGTGCTCGACCGCAAGGGCATGCACATCAGCTGGGGCCAGTACTTCCGCATCGGGATCATCCTGACGATCCCGGTCCTGGCCGTGACGCTGCTGGGCCTGGTGGCCTGGCTGACCGTTCTGCACTGACCTCCGGCGGCGGGTATACGCTCCCGGCCATGCCGTCATCGACGCGATCGCGCCGACCGCACTTCGTCGTCTGCGGCGGGGGTCCGCTCGCGTATCGCGTCACCTTCGCGCTCAGCACTCGGTACCAGGGCGACGTCACGGTCATCCTGCCCGACGCGGCGAGCGAGCACGCCACCAAGATGGGCACGCTCGACGGTGTCCGGATCGTGGTGTCCGCCCGGTCGGACACCACGGCCCTGGAGCGTGCTTCGATCGGGACCGCCTCCGCGGTCGCGCTCCTCGATCAGGACGACGCCGGAAACATCGAGACCGCACTGCTGGTCAACGAGCTCCGCCCAGGGCTGCGGATCGTCGTGCGGTTCTTCGACGACAAGCTCGGTAGCGGCATCGCGCGGCACCTGCCGAACTGCGACGTGTTGTCAGCGTCCAAGATCGCCGCGCCGCAGCTGGTCTCCCTCGCTCTCGACGAGGCCAGGCATCTCGATGTGCCGGGCCTGGATCTCGTCGTCGCCGAGTCCGGCCAGCCGGCAGGCAAGGAGCTCGCCGTCCTGACTGCCGTCGACGGGCACAACGACGGCGTCATGCTCCCGAGCCCCGGCACGCCGGAGATCGTGCCGAAGGTCGTCCTTGCCCACCCGGTGCGCGATCCTGCCCCTGCCGGGACGGCGCACCGGTCGAACGGAAAGCTGTGGGCCTATGTCCGGTCCAACCTGAACCGGTACGTCTGGTACGCAGTGGGAGCTCTCGCGCTCATCACGCTGGCCGGTGCCACTCTTCTCGTCGCGGCACAGGGTGCTCCTGAGTGGGGCACCGCGCTGTACCAGGTGGTTCTGCATCTCCTGGTGGGAGCGGACCCGGACACCGGCACGCCGATCCTTGCACGCCTGGTCCAGGTGGTACTCACCGTGGTGAGCGTCGCCGTGATCCCGTTGCTGACGGCGGCCCTGGTCGACGCCGTCGTTCGTGCGCGACTGGCGGCGGCGGTATCCGGACCGGGTACGACGATGACCGGGCACGTCGTCGTCGTAGGGATGGGCGACGTCGGAACACGGGTGCTCACGACCCTCCTGGAACGGGGCATCGCCGTCGTCGCCATCGACACGAACGACAAGGCGCGCGGCATCCAGGTCGCCCGCATCCATCGCGTG
Source organism: Promicromonospora sp. NPDC023987 (assembly GCF_040639055.1). Classification (NCBI taxonomy): domain Bacteria; kingdom Bacillati; phylum Actinomycetota; class Actinomycetes; order Micrococcales; family Promicromonosporaceae; genus Promicromonospora; species Promicromonospora sp. NPDC023987. The sequence goes on from NZ_JBEZZF010000075.1 coordinate 13,419, forward strand.
CCCGTCGTCATCGGCGACGGCAGGCAGCCCGATGTGCTCGCGGCGGCTCAGGTCGGCAGCGCTCGCGCGATCCTGGCCGTCACCAGCGACGACATCGCGAACATCGGCATCACCATCGCCACCGACGCGATCGAGCGGGTACCGGATGCCGCCCCGCTGCGCCGGGTGCTGCGGCTCTTCGACGAGGACTTCGCCCGCCGCGTCCAGGGGCTCATCCCCGGATCAGCGCCGCGCAGCGCATCACAGCTGGCGGCGCCGGCCTTTGCCGCGTCGGTCACTGGACCGGACGTGCATGACACCGTCGCGTTCCGCGACCGGGTGCTGCTGGTCGCCGAGGTACCGATGCACGCGCACGCCGTTCTCGAGCACCGCCCCGCTCGTGAGGTGGACGTGCCCGGCGAGGTCCGGCTCGTCGCCGTCCGGCTCCCCCACCGTGGCCCCGGGGCGGACGTCGTGCTCAACCCCACCCCGGGGTTCCCGCTCCAGCACAACTACCGTCTCATCGTCGTCGCGACCCGCAGCGGCCTGGAGCGGTTGCGTGGGCGCACGGCGCACCCTCAGGGAGCGGCGAGCGGGGATGGCTCTGGGCCAGAAACATAGACCGTCATTTATGCATATTGTGTTCACTGGCACGTTCCCGCGTCGTCGAGACGTGGACACCGCCCGTTCCTAGCGTGGACACCACCCAGCTCCCGCTGCGACTATCAGAACCCCCGAACGTACACGGAGACCTCCGATGACGATCGCCCCCGAATCTCGCCAGCTGCTGCAGATGGCGCCGTATGCGCGTGGCAAGCGCAGCCCGGTCACCTGCCGCCTCAAGTGCGCGGACGCCTGCTCCCATCCCGCTCCGAACGAGAGCGCCAACGAGTACTTCAAGGACGTGGTGAGCGCGGCGCTGTCCCGCCGCGCCATGCTCGGCAGCATCGCGGTCGCCACCGGTGCGGTCGTGATCGGTACGGAGGTGGCCGGCGCGCCGTCGGCCACCGCGCACGGCCGGGGCCCCGGGCACTACGGCGGGCGTGAAGGCCTCTCGTTCCGGCCCGTCGCCTCCCAGGCGGCCGACGTCGACGCCCTGGTGGTCCCGGAGGGTTTCACGTGGAGCCCGATCATCCGCTGGGGCGACCCGATCCTGCCCGGCGCCGAGCCGTTCGACGTCAGCTCACAGAGCGCCGCCAAGCAGGCCCTCGCGTTCGGGTACAACTGCGACTATCTGGAGCTCTTGCCGCTCGGCCGTGGTCGGCACGTGTGGTCCGGCAAGGGCCGCACTGGCCGACGGCGAGGCCGTGACCTGGGCACCTCGGCCCTGATGGTGTCCAACCACGAGTACACCAACGCCGGGATCATGTTCGACGAGACCTACGACGCCGCGACGCGTCGGGCGATCGAGCGGGCCGCGCACGGCATGTCCGTGGTGCAGGTGGAGCGCCGCCGCGAGGGCAAGCCGTGGGAGTACGAGCCGCGCAGCCGGTACAACCGCCGCGTGCACGTCGGCACCGAGTTCACGCTCGACGGCCCGGCCGCCGGGTCGGACCTGCTCAAGACCGTCGACGACCCGACCGGCACCCGCGTGCTGGGCACCCTGAACAACTGCGCCGGCGGGACCACGCCCTGGGGAACGGTGCTCTCGGGCGAGGAGAACTTCCACGGCTACTTCCGGGTGGACGGCACCGACCCGCGCGACGCGCGCTACGGGCTGAGCAGCTCGACGTCGCCCACCAGCTACGGCTGGGAGCTGGACGAGCCCCGCTTCTCCGGGCACAACGAGGGCTACGAGAACGAGTCACGCCGCTTCGGGTACATGGTGGAGATCGACCCGTACGACCCGGAATCCACGCCCGTGAAGCACACAGCGATGGGCCGCTTCAAGCACGAGGGCGCCGAGGTCATCCTGTCGCGCCATGGCCACGCCGTCGCGTACATGGGCGATGACGAGCGCTGGGAGTACGTCTACAAGTTCGTCTCTTCCGAGCGGTTCCGGGGCGGAGACAGCCTGGGCGCCCGGCGGCACAACATGGGCCTGCTCAGCCGCGGCTCGCTCTACGTCGCGAAGTTCCTGGGCGACAGCACCGGGGAGATCGACGGGTCGGGCGAGCTGCCGTCCGACGGAGCGTTCGACGGGCGCGGGGTCTGGATGCCGCTGCTGATCGACGGGCGCAGCGCGGTGGCCGGCATGTCTGCCGAGGAGGTCGCGGTATTCACCCGCCAGGCGGCCGATGCCGTGGGCGCCACCAAGATGGACCGCCCGGAGGACATCCAGCCCAACCCTGTGACCGGCAAGATCTACCTTGCCTGCACCAACAACTCCGAGCGCGTGCCCGGCGCGGCGCGTGGCGCTGCCGACGAGGCCAACCCGCGCGACCGCCGGGTGGTCAGCGGAGAGACCCAGACGGGCAACCGGGACGGGCACGTCATCGAGATCACTGAGGACGGCGACCACACCGGCACCACGTTCCGCTGGAACATCCTGCTGCTGTGCGGCAATCCGGAGGTCAACGAGTCCGTGTACTTCGCAGGGTTCCCCGCGGACCGGGTCTCGCCGATCTCCTGCCCGGACAACGTGGCATTCGACTCCGAGGGCAACCTGTGGATCTCGACGGACGGCGCGTCGAGCCCCATGGGACGCTGCGACGGCCTGTTCAAGGTGCCGCTCACTGGCCGCGAGCGCGGGCACGTGCAGCAGTTCCTGTCCGTGCCCACCGGGGCGGAGACCTGCGGGCCGATCATCGACGACGAGGACGGGATCGTCTACGTCGCCGTGCAGCACCCGGGCGAGGACGGCACGTTCGGCGCACAGCAGTCGTACTTCCCTGACTACCTCGCACCGGGTGAACCGGCCGACGCCGGTGCGTGGCGCGGTCCGCGGCCGTCCGTCGTCCAGGTATGGCGGGAGGGATCACGCCACCACTGAGCCGGATACCTCGACGCCCGTCGCCCTCCCGGGGGCGGCGGGCGTCGCCGTCTGCGGACAGCCCTGCAGGCCGGGCTCAGTTCACGGTGCTGCGGCGTTCCATGAAGACGGTGTCGTGCCAGACGTCGTCGCGCTGAGCGATCCGTTCCCGGATGCCGAGGGTGCGGAACCCTGCCGCGTGGTGCAGGCCGACGCTGCTCCGGTTCTCGGCGAAGATCGAGGTCTGCAGCGTCCAGAGTCCGCCCTCGTCGGCGGCCATGACCTGCTTGCGGATCAGCGCCTTGCCGACGCCGCGGCCGCGATACCCGTCCCCGACATAGATCGAGGTCTCGGCGACGCCGGAGTAGGCCTCGCGCGCTGACGCCGGGGTCGCTGCAGCCCAGCCGACGACCTCGCCGTCGACCTCGGCGACCCAGCGGTGATCCGGCAGCCACTTCGCATCCAGCGACGACCTGCTCGGAACGGCGGTCTCGAAGGTCGCGAGGCCAGTCGCGATGCCTTCGCCGTAGATGCGACGCACAGCGGCCCAGTCCGGGTCCCTCAGCGCACGTACGGTCACGTCGGCCGGGACGTCCTCGGGACAGCATGGCCGGGGCGCGAGCAACCCCATCACGGCGTCGGCGGCGTGCGGGAGCCCCACGCAGCACGCGGGGTTGATCGTGACCAGGGTCGTGGTGCCCTCCTTGTGCAGCTGGACGAACCCGACGTCGGCGAGCTTGCGCACGTGGTGGGAGCAGGTGGACTGGCTGATCCCGAGGACCTCCGTGAGCGCGCCGACCGTCATCCCCTGCGGCGCGGTAGCGACCGCGTGCAGCAACCGCACCCGGGTCGGCTCGGCCAGGCAGGCGAACCAGGCCGCATAGGTGGAGGCCTCAGCCTCGGGCAGGACCTGGGCCTCGAGGGTCGTCGTCATGGACGCCATGATCGATCAAAATCGATGGTTGCGTCAATCGACGACGGTCGATAGAGTCCCGACCAGTCAGATCGAACAACATCGATGGGAGAACTGTCATGAGCACGTTGCCGGTAGTCGTCGTGGGTGCGGGGCCGATCGGCCTGGCCGCAGCAGCCGAGCTGGTCGAGCGCGGGCTCGAACCGCTCGTCCTGGAGCGCGGCACTCAGCCGGGCGCGGCCGTGGCGGACTGGAACCACGTGCGGTTGTTCTCCTCGTGGTCCGAGCTGGTGGACCTCGCTGCCGAACGGCTCCTCACACCGACCGGCTGGCAGCGGCCCGCGCCGCAGGGTTACCCCACCGGACGGGAGTGGGTGGCCGCCTACCTCAGCCCGCTGGCCGACGCGCTGGGCGACCGGGTGCGCCTGGGCGCAGAGGTCGTCGGCGTCGCGCGTCGTGGCCGGGACCGGGTGGTGGACGCCGGCCGGGACACCGAGCCGCTGACGGTGCACGTGCGGCGCGCCGACGGGAGCGAGGAGCTGATCACCGCACGCGCCGTGATCGACGCGTCGGGCACGTGGCACACGCCCAACCCGCTCGGTGGCGACGGCCTGCCGTCGCTCGGCGAACGTGCCACCTCCGACCGGATCGCCTACCGCATCCCGGACCTGGCAGACGCGGACGTGCGAGCCCGGTACGCGGGCAAGCACGTGGTCGTCGCGGGTAGCGGACACTCGGCGCTCACCGCACTGGTCGCCCTGTCCGGCCTGGCAGAGCAGGACCCCGCGACCAGGATCAGCTGGGTGCTGCGCCGCGGCGCGGTCGGGGACACCTTCGGCGGTGGCGAGGCCGACCAGCTCCCCGCTCGCGGAGCTCTGGGACTGCGCGCCAAGAGCGCCGTCGAAGCCGGTGTCGTGTCGGTGGTGACAGGCTTCCGGACCGAGGCAATCGCGAGAGCCGCTGACGGGCGGCTGCTGCTGTCCTCACCGGAGGGGCACCGGGTGGAGACCGTGGACGAGGTCGTCGCCATGACCGGGTTCCGCACGGACCTGACGTGGCTGTCGGAGCTGCGGCTGGAGCTGGACCCGACGCTGCAGGCGCCGGTGATGCTGGCACCCTTGATCGACCCGAACGTGCACTCGTGCGGCACCGTCTACCCGCACGGCGTGAAGGAGCTCACGCACCCGGAGCCGAACGTGTTCCTGGCCGGGATGAAGAGCTACGGCCGCGCCCCGACGTTCCTGGCCACCACCGGGTACGAGCAGGTCCGGTCGATCGCCGCCGCACTGGCCGGTGACCACGAGGCCGCGGAGCGGGTCGAGCTGCAGCTGGCCGAGACCGGCGTGTGCGGCGGAGCCGGACTGTTCGACGAGCCCGAGGCGGACGCGTCCGCCGGCGGGTGCTGCGCCGCCCCGTCCGAGCCGGAGCTCATCTCGCTGTCGGTGCCGTCCGCCGGCCGCTGAGGCACGAGCCATGGGGGCGGAGGTGATCGCGCGGCCCGGGTTATCGCCGGCCGGGCTGCGCAGAGTCCTGGTGACGTTGTGCGTCACCGAGATCACCAGCTGGGGCATCCTGTACTACGCCTTCCCCGTGCTGGCCGTCGAGATCACGAAGACAACCGGCTGGTCCGGGGCGTCCGTGATCGCAGGCTTCTCGGTCGGGCAGCTGGTGGCGGCGCTGGCTGGGATCCCGATCGGCCGGTGGCTGGACCGGATCGGTCCGCGCTGGCTGATGACCGCTGGTTCGCTGCTCGCGGTCCCCTCGGTGGTCCTGGTCGCCACGGCACAGAACCTCGCGTGGTTCATCGCCGCCTGGGTACTGATGGGGCTGGCGATGGGCGCGACGCTGTACCCGCCCGCGTTCGCGGCCCTTACTCGCTGGTACGGCCCGCGACGCGTCTACGCCCTCACCGTGCTCACCCTCGCCGCCGGGCTGGCATCCACCGTCTTCGCGCCACTGACCGCGCTCCTTGCCGCGCATCTGGACTGGCGGCAGACCTACCTCGTGCTCGCAGCCATCCTGGGGGTCATCACGATCCCCGGACACCTGTGGGGACTGCGCGGCACGTGGCCCGATCCCGAGCCGCACGATCACGCACAGCCGGCCGAGCACCGCGATCCCGGACAGGTGGCACGCTCCCGCGCCTTCGTCCTCTTGGTGGTGACGTTCGGCCTGGCCGCATTCACGGCCTATGCGGTCATCATCAACCTGGTGCCGCTGCTCACCGAACGCGGCCTGACCCCGGGCCTGGCGGCCGTGGCGCTCGGGCTCGGCGGCGCAGGACAGGTCCTCGGCCGCCTCGGCTACACCACCCTGGTGCGGCACACGAGCGTCCGCACCCGCACCGCCCTGGTGGTCGGTGCAGTCGCTCTCACCACCGCGGTACTCGGGCTGGTCACCTCGACGCCGGTACTGATCGCCGCCTCGGTGATCGCCGGCATGGCCCGCGGGGTGTTCACCCTGCTGCAGGCCACTGCCGTCACCGACCGCTGGGGCGCCGTGCACTACGGCCGCCTCACCGGTCTGCTGTCCGCCCCGCTCGCGATCACCATGTCCCTGGCTCCGTGGGCGGGCGCCGCTATCGCCGACGGTTTCGGCGGGTACTCCCACACCTTCCTGCTGCTGGCCGTCGTCGGGGCCGCCGCCGCGCTCCTGGCACTGGCCACCGCACCCCGCACCCGCCCAGCGCGCTCTCGAAAGGACCCTGATCATGACTGACGCGATCGTCATCGGCGGCGGCCAGGCCGGCCTCGCCGCCACCCACGCACTCCTCGCCCAGGGACTACGTCCCACGCTGCTCGAAGCCGGCGACGAGCCGGTCGGCTCCTGGCCGCGCTACTACGACAGCCTCCACCTGTTCTCCCCCGCCCGGTACAGCACCCTGCCCGGCCTCGCGTTCCCCGGTGACCCGGACCGCTACCCGCGCCGCGACGAGGTGGTCGACTACCTGCGCACCTACGCCAAGAGCCTCGACGCGGACATCCGCACCGGCCACCGTGTCACGGCCGTCACTCACGACGGTGACCGGTTCACTACGCAGGTACAGGACGAGCAGCCACTGTCCGCACCGATCGTGATCGCCGCGACCGGCGCGTTCAGCTCACCCCACCAGCCCGCGCTCCCCGGCCTCGATCGCTTCACCGGGCGGGTGCTGCACTCCAGCGAGTACCGGGACCCGGCGCCGTTCGCCGGGCAGCGAGTCGTGGTGGTGGGGGCGGCGAACTCCGCAGTCCAGATCGCGGTCGACCTCGCACCGCACGCCCGTGTCACCCTCGCCACGCGCGCACCGGTCCGGTACACCAACCAGACGCCACTGGGTCGCGACGCGCACTTCTGGTTGACCGTCAGCGGGTACGACGCTCTCCCGATCGGACCATGGCTGGGCACACAGCCCAGCATGCCCGTGCTGGACACCGGCACCTACCGAGCCGCCGTCGACGCCGGACAGCCCGATCAGCGACGCATGTTCACCGCGATCGACGGCAACACCGTCACCTGGCCCGACGGCAGCGCCGAAGACGTGGACTCCATCCTGCTCGCCACAGGGTTCCGCCCCGGCGTCTCCTACCTCACCAGCCTCGGCGCGCTCGATGCCAAGGGCGCACCGCGACAGCGTCGTGGCCTGTCCACCACTCATTCCGGCCTGGGCTACGTCGGACTGGAGTGGCAGCGCAGCTTCTCCTCGGCCAGCATCCGTGGTGTCGGCCGTGACGCTGCGTACGTGGTCCGCCGTCTCGCCCGACGTCGAGGTTGAAACGATGGGGCCGGGCGGTCGAACACGCTTGCTTCCTATATCGGTAACTGTCAAAATAGAAGCAAGTCGATACACGCCTGGCCGTCGGATACGGGTCGCGTCCAGCCCCGTCAGGAACCCGAGCAGAGGAACCTCATGAGCACCTCGTCGCCACTCAAGATCGTCGTCGTCGGTTCGGTAGCGGCGGGCACCTCCGCCGCAGCCAAGGCCCGGCGCAACACCGAGACTGCCCGCATCACCGTGTACGAGCGCGCCCACGACATCTCCTACTCCGGGTGCGGGTTGCCGTACTTCGTCGGCGGCGAGGTCGAGACCATCGACGAGCTCACCCCGCGCAACGCCGCGTGGTTCAAGGCCCGTTACGACGTCGACGTCCGCACGGGCCACGAGGTCGTCGCGGTCGACGCCGCAGCCCGGACCGTGACCGTGCGCGACCTGGCCACCGAAGAAACGTTCGAGGACACGTACGACGAGCTGATCCTGGCCACCGGAGTACGCAGCGTGGTCCCGCCGCTGCCCGGCGTGGACCTGCCCGGAGTATTCACGGTCCGGAACCCGTCCGACGCCCGCGCGATCCGGGAATGGATCGAGGAGCGCCGGGTGCGCCGCGCCGTCGTCGTCGGTGCCGGATACATCGGGCTGGAGATGACCGAGCAGCTCACCGAGCGCGGCATCGAAGTCACCGTGATCGAGGCGCTCGAGCACGCCATGCCCCGCATGGACGCGGACATGTCCGCGCGGGTGGACGCCGAGCTGCGCAAGCACGACGTCGACCTGCGCCTGGCCGCACGCGTTGCCGCCCTCGAGGGCGACGACGGCGGCGTGACCGGGGTGCGTGTCGGTTCCGCGGACGACGGCGACACCGTGCCCACCGACCTGGTGATCGTCTCCGTCGGCGTACGACCCAACCTGGAACTCGCGCAGCAGGCCGGGGTGACGATCGGCCCGACGGGCGCGATCGCCGTGGACCGGCAGGGACGCACCGATGTGGCGCACGTGTGGGCGGTCGGAGACGTGGCCGAGTCGTTCAACCTGATCACCGGCGAGCCCACCTGGGTGCCGCTGGGGTCGACGGCGAACAAGATGGGCCGCATCACCGGTGACGCGATCACGGGCGGCACGCTCGAGCACCGAGGCATCCTCGGCACGTCGATCGTCCGGGTCTTCGACCTGGCGGTGGCCCAGACCGGGCTGACAGAGGACAACGCCAGGGCGGCCGGGTACGACGTCGAGGTGCTGCACAACATCAAGCCCGACCGGCCCGAGTACCTCGGGGGCAAGCCGCTGATCATCAAGGCCGTGGCGGACCGTGCGTCCGGCCGGCTGCTCGGCGCCCAGGCGATCGGCGCATCCGGGGCGGACAAGCGGATCGATGTCCTGGCTACGGCCATCACCTACGGGGCGGACGTCGCCGACCTGTTCCACCTGGACCTGGCCTACTCCCCCACGTACGCCACCACCAAGGACCCGGTGCACTACACGGGCATGGCACTGGACAACGCGATCCGCGGGCGAGCACCGCTGATCACGCCGGCGGACCTGGAGCGGCAGCGCAGCGCCCGCGAGAAGGTCCAGGTGGTCGACGTCCGCTCAGCCAAGGACCGAGCCAAGGGCTTCGTCGACGGTTCCGTGCACATCCCGCTCGCCGAGCTGCGCACCCGAGCCGGCGAGCTGGACCCTGCCGCACTGACCGTGACCTACTGCAACAAGGGGGTCACCGGGAACGCCGGGCAGAACGTGCTGCGCAACCTCGGCTTCGAGCAGGTCTACAACCTGTCGGGCGGCCACAAGAACTATCAGGCCTGGTCCGCCGCCCATTAATCGCAGTGACGGTGTCGGGAGGGTGCGAGGCCGGGGTGGCTTGCCGGGTGCTCACGGTTGAAACAGTCGCCCGGGTCACGGGCTGACCGCCGCAAGGGCACGACGAGGGTGCTTGCTTACAGTCCAAGAGCAGGGCTGGGGGTCGAGCACGAAGGACGTCTTGGTTCCGGACGCGTCGCTCGCCGCATGGCCAGCAGGGCCCTGTCGCGGCTGACGAAATGGAGGACTGATACCCATGATCGGGTTCATCGTCGCAGGTCTGGTCATCGGCGCCCTGGCGCGGCTCATCAAGTCGGGCAAGCAGAACTTCGGACTGCTCGCAACGCTCCTACTCGGGCTGGCGGGGTCTGTGATCGGCGGCGTCATTGCCAATCTGCTCGGCACCGGGGACATCTTCGAACTGAACGTCCTCGGCTTCATCGTGGCGGTGGTTGCCTCCGTCCTGCTGATCGGAGTGGCCGAAGGGATCGCGAGCCGTCGCAAGGGAGCCGCCTGACGGTACACATCACTCGCACCTCCCGAACTCGCCGAGCGGCTGGCATCCTCGGCCCGACCGATCCACGGCGTCGTGGGCTGGTCCGGCGCAACGGCTGGGGTTCGAGCTCGCAGACCCGCTGCTAGAAGGCGAGCACCAGCACCGTCGCGCCGTAGGCCAGCACCAATCCGATGCCCTCGAACCCGACCCTGGCCGGGCCCCGGTTCTGCCGGACCAGGAGCCCGGCCAGGACGATGACGGTCATCAGGATGCTCGCGGTGGTGAGGAAGAGCGAGTCCGGTGTCGCCGCGTGGTAGATCGAGCCCTGGGTGTAGAAGGCGTCACCGATCGCGACGTTGAGCACATCGAGCGTGTTGCCACCCAGGATTGCCGCAATGGCGAGGGTGAGCGCCCCGCGGCGGACGGCGGCGATGGCGGTCACCGTCTCGGGCAGGGCGTTGACGGCGCCCATGAGGACCGCGCCGACGAAGCCTTCGCTCAGGGCGGTCTCGAGCACGATCTGCTCGGCGGCCCAGGCAATCGCGGCGCCGCCCGTCCCGACGACGAGACCGATCGCGACGAACTCGGCCCACAGGCTCCGCAGGCGCCGGCCGGGCGCGGTGTTCTCGTCGGCAGTGTCCTGGCGGGTCTGTTCGGTCTTGACCGCGCGCCACATTGGCCGGGCTGCCGAGCGGCGGACCAGAAGGAGGCCTGCGCCGTAGACGGTGACGAGCACCAGGGTCGTCGGGTGGATGGGGCCGAGCATGAGCTCGGGTGTAAAGCTGCCCATGAGGGTGACGGCGAGCAGGGCCAGGACCAGGCAGCCGAAGAGCATGTTCGGCAGGGAAGCAGCGGCGTGCTCGAGGTTGGACCCGCGGTAGAAGAGGTCCGCGACGGCGATCGCGAACGTCTGCGCGGCGACGCCACCGACGGCGTTGGAGTAGGCGAGCTCCGGGTAGCCGTCGGCGGCGGACACCGCGGTCATGACGATGCCGCTGAGCGAGGTGAAGACGTCGAAGAACACGGCGCCGAAGATCGCCTCGCCCCAGCCGGTCCGGTCGGCCAGGACGTCGCCGAGCCCGGCCAGCCGGATGCTGCCCAGCACGGTGATCAGGGCAGCACCCGCGAAGACGAGGATCGCGAGCAGCAGCGGTGTCATCCCCGACTTGGCTCACGATTCCGGGTTCGCGGTGAGGGTGGCTCTGTGACCTGCTGGGATGCTCGCTGAAGTGTGTGTTGGTGCGCACTAATTGGGGTGTCTATCGTGCTCGTCGTGGCGTACGTGCGGACAGTGAAGACGGCCTCGGGTGCCCGGGCGGTGCAGATCGTGCACTCCCAGCACAAGGGTTCCCGCGACATCGAGCACGTCGGCTCCGCGCACACCGACGCGGACTGGGAGCTGCTCGTGGCCGCGGCGCGTCAGAAGATCGCGGCGGGGCAGAGTGAGCTGGACCTGCGGCTGCCGGACAGCCCTGCGAACAGCGGCGGCCCGTTGCCGATCACCGGATCACGGATGGGCGTGCTGGTCGACGCGCTCGAGCACGCCTACCGGGTGCTCGGGTTCGAGCGCGCGGCTCGCAAGGACGAGGTGTTCAAACAACTCGTGCTGGCGCGGATCATCGAGCCGACGAGCAAGCTCGACTCGCTTCGGGTCCTGGCCGAGGCCGGGATCGAGGCGCCGTCGTATGCGACGCT
>NZ_JBEZZF010000076.1:0-24202 GCF_040639055.1 Promicromonospora sp. NPDC023987
TTCGGGGACAGGAACCGGCCCGAGGGCTCGGCCAGCGACACGTCGGGCATCCCGCCAGCCTGACGCATCCAGAACTGACCCGACCACCGCGAGACCCCTGCCGCCGCGGACGCTGCGGCGGTATCCCCACTCGAGACCAGCTCGAGCCAGAACACCCGCCGCAACGCACGCGATACCGGAACACCACCACGAGTCATCCCACACCACCCCTAATCAATCTAGAGTGGTGCAACGACCCCCTGAGGCCGCCCTACCTCGCCAGAGGACTACCTCAGCAGGGTGGGGTCCTGCCAGACGTCCTCGTCCATGCGCTTCGTGCGGACCGAGTCGGCCCGCGCCGCGAGCTCCTCGTCCGGCGGGAACGTGATCTCCTCAAGGCACAGCCCTTCCGGCGGCACGACGAAGACGCCCGCGTCCCGGCGTCGGCTCGCCAGGAGGTCCGCGGGCCAGCTCACGGGGCGCCGCCCCTCCCCCACCGCTATGGACGCGCCGACGAGCGCTCGCACCATGTTGTGGCAGAACGCGTCGGCGACGACGTGCGCGACCGCGAGCCCGGCGTCCGGCCCCGTGGTCGGCCGCTCCCAGGCGATCCGCTGCAGCTCGCGGATCGTGGTCGCGCCCGGCCGGGGCCTGCAGTAGGAGGCGAAGTCGCGCACCCCGGTGAGCGGGCGGACGGCGTCGTCCATCGTGGCGACGTCGAGCGGCTTGCGGGACCACAGGACGTGCCTGCGGCGCAGCGGGTCCCTGAGCTCCAGGGCATCAGCGATCCGGTAGGTGTAGCGGCGGCGCAGGGCCGAGAAGCGCGCGTCGAATCCCGGCGGCGCCGGGACGGCCGCCCGCACGACGACGTCGGTGGGGAGCACGCCCGTCAGGCGGGATACCAGCGCCTCCGCCGGTGTACGGCTCGAGCGGCCGGAACGCCCGGGCAGCGCGGCCCAGGCGCCCGCCTCGATGTCGACGTGGGCCACCTGTCCCCGTGCGTGGACGCCCGAGTCGGTGCGGCCGGCCACGGTGAACCGCGGGGTCGGCCGGCCGAGCTGCTCGCTGCGCAGGACACGCGCGAGGCCCTCCTCGAGAGCCCCTTCCACGGTGCGCAGGCCGGGCTGACGCGCCCAGCCGGCGAAGTCGGTCCCGTCGTAGGAGAGGTCGAGGCGGGCCCTGATGAACTCGTTCACGTAGGCCATCTTCCCCGATCCTTGCTCGCGGTTCGTAAAGTGAAGTCATGGCAGACACCCTCACGCTGGCGGTCGACTGCGGTGGCGGCGGGATCAAGGCGGCGGTCCTCGACACCTCCGGCACCGCCCACGCGACGCCGGTCCGCGTCCCGACGCCGTACCCGCTCCCGCCCGAGCTGCTCGTCGACACGATCGCGAAGATCGCCACCGACCTGCCGGCGGCCGGGCGTGTCACGGTCGGCCTGCCGGGCATGATCCGCAGCGGCGTCGTCGTGCACACCCCGCACTACATCACCCGGTCGGGACCACGCTCCCGCGTGCTCCCGGCCCTGCTGGACGCCTGGCGCAACTTCGACATGCGCGCGGCGGTCGCCGAGCGGCTCGGTCTGCCCGCGCTCGTCCTGAACGACGCGGAGGTGCACGGCGCCGGCGTCGTCGCCGCGTCGGGTCTCGAGCTCGTCATCACCCTCGGCACCGGCCTGGGGACTGCCATGTTCCACGGCGGACGGGTAGCGCCACACCTGGAGTGGTCGCACGCTCCCGTGCGCCGCAGCCTTACGTATGACCAGTACATCGGCGAGCCCGAACGGCGTCGGCTCGGCGACGGGCTGTGGTCGCGTCGCGTCGTCTCCGTCGTCGACGGGCTGCGACCCGTCTTCCTCTGGGACCGGCTCTACATCGGCGGCGGGAACGCACGGTGCATCACGCCGTCGGCGCTCGCCCGGCTCGGCGACGACGTCGTCATCGTGCCGAACTCGGCAGCGCTGGTGGGCGGCGCGAGAGCCTGGGACCTCCCGCCGTCCTAGCTCGGCCTGGCGAGCGTCCTGGCTCCGCCTACCCAGCGATCGTGCCCAGAACTCACGTGAGTTCCGGGCACGATCACTGGGTGGCGCGCAGGACCGAGCTCGCCGGCGCGTCGCGCCCCGAACGACGCCGGGCCGCACCCTCCGTACGGAAGGTGCGGCCCGGCGTCGTGCAGGGGAGCAGGAGGCTCAGGCCTCCTTCTTCTCCTCCGTGGTCTCCTCGGCGGGAGCGTCCTCGACCGGGGCGTCCTTGACGTCCTCGGCCGGGGCCTCCTCGACGGGGGCGGCCTTCTCGGCGGCCTTGGTGGCCTCCTTGACGACTGCCTGCTTGGGGCTCACGGGCTCGGTGATGAGCTCGATGACCGCCATCGGCGCGTTGTCGCCCTTGCGGGTGCCGATCTTGGTGATGCGCGTGTAGCCACCGTTGCGCTCGGCCATGGCCGGGGCGATCTCGGTGAAGAGCGTGTGCACCACGCCCTTGTCACGCACGACGGTGAGCACGCGACGACGAGCGGACAGGTCGCCCTTCTTCGCGAACGTGATCAGGCGCTCAGCCAGGGGACGCAGGCGCTTGGCCTTGGTCTCCGTGGTCGTGATGCGGCCGTGCTCGAAGAGGGAGGTCGACAGGTTCGCGAGAATCAGGCGCTCGTGAGCCGGGCTACCGCCGAGCCGCGGACCCTTGGTGGGGGTAGGCATTACTTGTCTCCTTGGAAGTGGTTCCGCGCGTCCGGCCTAGGCCGGACGCGGGACGTCAGTACGACTGCTCGTCGCCGCTGTAGGCCGCGGAGTCGCCACCCTCGAAGTACGAAGCGCCGGCCGGATCGAAGTCCAGCGGCGAGTCCTTGAGGCTGAGGCCGAGCTCGGCCAGCTTCTCCTTGACCTCGGTGATCGACTTGGCACCGAAGTTGCGGATGTCGAGCAGGTCCGCCTCGCTGCGAGCCACAAGCTCGCCCACCTGGTGGATGCCCTCGCGCTTGAGGCAGTTGTACGAACGGATGGTGAGGTTGAGCTCCTCGATCGGCAGCGCCAGGTCCGCGGCCAGCGCGGTGTCCGTCGGCGACGGGCCGATCTCGATGCCCTCGGCCTCGACGTTCAGCTCACGTGCCAGGCCGAACAGCTCGACCAGGGTCTTGCCAGCCGAGGCGAGCGCGTCGCGAGGCGTGATCGCCTGCTTGGTCTCGACGTCGACAATGAGCTTGTCGAAGTCGGTGCGCTGCTCGACTCGGGTGGCCTCGACCTTGTACGTGACCTTGAGGACCGGCGAGTAGATCGAGTCAACCGGGATGCGCCCGATCTCCGCGTCGAACTGCTTGTTCTGCGCGGCGGACACGTACCCACGGCCCCGCTCGACGGTCAGCTCGATCTCGAGCTTGCCCTTGTCGTTGAGGGTGGCGATGTGCAGGTCGGGGTTGTGGACCTCGACTCCCGCCGGCGGAACGATGTCCGCGGCGGTCACGATGCCGGCGCCCTGCTTGCGCAGGTACATCACGACGGGCTCGTCGTTCTCCGAGGAGACGACGAGGTTCTTGATGTTGAGGATGACCTCGGTGACGTCCTCCTTCACCCCCGACACGGTGCTGAACTCGTGCAGCACACCGTCGATACGGATGGAGGTGACGGCCGCGCCCGGGATGGACGACAGCAGCGTGCGACGCATCGAGTTGCCGAGCGTGTAGCCGAAGCCAGGCTCGAGCGGCTCGATGGAGAAGCGGGAACGGCTCTCCGAGATGACCTCTTCGGTCAGCGTGGGGCGCTGTGCGATAAGCACTGTGGGTGTCCTTTCAGTGTGCGTCCGCTATATGACGCATCACGGCATGCGATCTCTCGCGGCCCGGGCGGATCTCTGTCACCGTCCGGGCGAAGGTGCCCACCGCGAGCGGTGGGCGAACGTCGCGCTCGCGGTGCGGTCCCGCGGCCCCAGGGCCGCGCGGCCGCACCGCGGCGCAACGGATATCAAACGCGGCGACGCTTCGGGGGGCGGCAGCCGTTGTGAGCCTGGGGCGTCACGTCCTGGATCGAGCCGACCTCGAGGCCGGTCGCCTGGAGCGAGCGGATCGCGGTCTCGCGACCGGAACCCGGGCCCTTCACGAAGACGTCGACCTTCTTGACGCCGTGCTCCTGCGCGCGACGAGCGGCCGACTCAGCGGCCATCTGCGCGGCGTACGGGGTGGACTTGCGGGAGCCCTTGAAGCCGACGTGGCCTGCGGACGCCCACGACACCACGGCACCGGACGGGTCGGTGATCGAGATGATCGTGTTGTTGAAGGTGGACTTGATGTGCGCCTGGCCGAGCGGGACGTTCTTCTTGTCCTTGCGGCGGGGCTTGCGGCCGGCGGCGGCGCGAGTCTTGGGAGGCATGTGTTTTGAAATCTCCTGGTCTGATCGGACCGGGGCGGTCTCAGCTCGGTGAGCCGACCGCTCCACGGACTGCTATCAGCGGGCCTTCTTCTTGCCCGCGACGGTGCGCTTGGGACCCTTGCGGGTACGCGCGTTGGTCTTGGTGCGCTGACCACGCACCGGCAGTCCGCGACGGTGGCGGATGCCCTGGTAGGTGCCGATCTCGACCTTGCGGCGGATGTCGGCCGCGACCTCACGGCGGAGGTCACCCTCGAGCTTGAAGTTGCCCTCGAGGTGGTCGCGGAGCGCAACGAGCTCGGCGTCGCCGAGGTCCTTCACGCGGACGTCCGGGCTGATGCCCGTGGCGACCAGGGTCTCCTTCGCGCGGGTACGACCCACACCGAAGATGTAAGTGAGCGCAACCTCAAGCCGCTTGTCGCGGGGGAGATCGACGCCGATAAGACGTGCCATGTGCCTTCCGGCTCCTTGTACTGCTCGTCGGAGGTCTACCGCACCGCCATCCCGCGAATCACGCGGGCCCCGGCCTCCGGACCGAGGGTTCCCCCCTCCCTGCGCGGTTGCCCGCTGGGCGAGGTTCGAGGTGGTGCGCTGACGGTGGCCTCAGCCACCGACCCGGGCGGTTGCCCGGGGTGTGATCAGCCCTGGCGCTGCTTGTGGCGCAGGTTGTCGCAGATCACCATGACGCGACCGTGCCGGCGAATCACCTTGCACTTGTCGCAGATCTTCTTGACGCTCGGCTTGACCTTCATCGGATTTTCCTCCGCAACGAACGTCCGGTTGCCCGGCGCGCACGCAGCAGTGTCGTGGGTGGTCGATCATGCGGCGACGTCACCTCCCGGCCAGGCCGTGGACGACGTAGCCCCGGATCGGGGACTGACTACTTGTAGCGGTAGACGATCCGGCCGCGGGACAGGTCGTACGGGCTGAGCTCCACCACCACGCGGTCCTCGGGAAGGATCCGGATGTAGTGCTGACGCATCTTGCCCGAGATGTGCGCGAGAACTCTGTGACCGTTCGACAGCTCTACGCGGAACATCGCGTTCGGCAGAGCCTCGATCACGCTGCCCTCGATCTCGATGACACCGTCCTTCTTTGCCATATCCTCCGCTAACTCTCGTCGTGACTGCTTCCACGCCCACGGCACCGCAGGATCCCTGCGAGGCCGACAGTCGGGTGTGGATGTCGTGTGTATCCGTATGCCGCCTACCTCGTGTGCCTCGGCCTGCGCCCCGCTCGCGCGGGGACCGGCAGGCGCCGTGGCACCCTGTCAAGAACTGGAGGCGTTGAACGGACTACACCCAGCGGTCCAGCCTACGTCACTTCCGAAAGCATTCAAAGCGCAGGACGCCGGCGTGGGTCGCCGGGAGCCGTGAGCCTCGCCACGCGGACCCGCTTCAGAGGTCGTACTCGACCCCGGGCAGGCCGACCATCGTGTGCGGAAGGCTGTTGACGAAGAAGAACAGCATCGGGAGCCAGCCGAGCACGACACCCAGACCGAGCGCGATCAGCACCGGAGTGCCGCGAGTCTTCCAGAGCCAGACGCCGAGCAGCCACACCACGATGCCGAGCAGCAGGACCGACTCCCACATCAGGAGCGACGTACCGAACCCGAGAACGATGCCGATCCACAGGAACGGGCTCGGGGCGAGGCGCCGGCCCCACGCGGCGAGCCAGTGCCCGAACCGCTTGAGGCCACGACCCACTGCCGGGAGGGCTCGGGTGCGCCAGGTGGGGGTGTGCGCGTCATTGGTCACGAGCCGATGGTAGCCAACTGACGCCAACTAAAATAGGGCCAGCTCGTGGCTGGGACCCTGATCAGTCCAGCGCGACCGGCTCCACGCCGAAGACACCGAGCCGCTCAGCTCCCCCGTCGACCGCGGTCAGGACGACTATGCCGTCCGCCAGGACCGCCGTTGAGTGCTCCCAGTGCGCCGCGCGCGCCCCGTCGGCGGTCACCACCGTCCAGTCGTCCTCCAGGACCCTGGTCTCGGCGCCACCGCGCGTGATCATCGGCTCGATCGCGAGGCACATCCCGGGACGCAACCGCGGTCCCGAGGCCGACGTCTTGTAGTTGTGCACGTCCGGCGGCTGATGCATGGCACTGCCGATGCCGTGCCCGACGTAGTCCTCGACGATACCGTACTCGAGGCCGTTGAACTCCCCCGCCATCTCGACGGCGGCCTCCACCGCCTCGCCCACGCCGTTCAACCGCTTCGCGGAGGCCAGGGCGGCGATACCCGCCCACATCGCGGCCTCCGTCGTCCGGACGAGCGCGATGTCGGCGAGGTCGGCGCCCGCGGCGACCAGGTCGTCGTCGGGCAGCTTGTGGTCCAGGGCGCCCTCGGGGCCCAGGACGAACGAGATGGCCGAGTCGCCGTGCCAGCCCTCGACGATCGCCCCGCAGTCGATCGAGACGAGGTCACCCGCCGCGAGCACCCGGCTACCCGGGATCCCGTGGATGACCTCGTCGTTGACCGACGTGCAGATGACCCCGGTGAACCCGTGGTAGCCGAGGAACGACGGCGCCGCACCGGCGTCGTCGATGGTCCGGGCGGCCACCGCGTCCAGGTCCGCGGTCGTCAGACCGGGCCGGGCCGCGGCCCGTACCGCGGCGAGAGTGTCCGCGACCACCAGACCGGCGCGCCGCATGAGGCGCACCTGGTCCGGTGTCTTGTACTCGACCCGATCCCGCCCGAAGACCACGCCTCAGCCCAGCTGGGCCGCGAGAGCGGCGACGATGCGGTCGGTGACCTCGGCGATCTCGCCGAGCCCGTCGACCTGGACCAGCAGGTTGCGCTCGGCGTACGCGGCCGTCAGCGGAGCGGTCTGCTCCGCGTAGATGTCGAGCCGGCGCGCGATCGCCTCCTCGGTGTCATCGTCGCGCCCCTCCTCCTCGGCCCGCTTCGCGATGCGCGACAGGAGCTCCGCGCGATCCGCCGTCAGCTCGATGACGCCGTCCAGGGCCCAGCCGAGGTTGGCGAGGATCTGGTCGAGCTCCGTGACCTGGGCCGCGTTGCGCGGGTACCCGTCGAGAATGAAGCCCTGCTTGACGTCCGGCTCCGCGAGGCGGTCCTTCACCATCGCGTTGGTGACCTCGTCAGGGACCAGGTCGCCTTTGTTCGTGTAGTCCTGCGCAAGCTTGCCCAGCTCGGTCTCCCCCGCGATGTTCGCGCGGAAGATGTCGCCCGTAGAGATCGGGACGATCCCGAAGACGTCAGCGAGCCGGGCTGCCTGCGTGCCCTTCCCCGCGCCCTGCGGTCCCATGATGACCAGGCGCGTGACCTGGCCCTCATGGTCCGGACGAGCGTGCAGCTCGCGGCGAGAGGTGGTGGTGGGGGTCTGGCTCAACGGAGGAATCCTTCGTAGTGGCGCTGCTGCAGCTGAGAATCGATCTGCTTGACCGTATCCAGCCCGACACCGACCACGATGAGGATCGAGGCACCGCCGAAGGGCAGGCTCGTGCTGACTCCGAGGAAGACGAGCACCAGCGTCGGGATCAGCGCGACCAGCGCGAGGTACAGGGAACCGGCGGAGGTGATCCGGGTGATCACGAAGTCGAGGTACTCCGCCGTGGGGCGGCCGGCGCGGATGCCGGGGATGAAGCCGCCGTACTTCTTCATGTTGTCCGCGACCTCGTCCGGGTTGAACGTGATCGACGTGTAGAAGAAGCAGAAGAAGATGATCATCAGCGTGTACACCGCGATGTACAGCGGCGACGACTGCTCGACCAGGTTGTTGGAGATCCAGACGACCCAGTCGGACCCCTGGTCCCCGAACTGTGCGAGGAGGCCGGGCACAGCAAGGATCGACGCCGCGAAGATCACGGGGATGACACCCGACATGTTGATCTTGATCGGGATGTACGTGCTGGTGCCGCCGTACATCCGGCGGCCCACCATGCGCTTCGCGTACTGCACGGGGATCCGTCGCTGCGACTGCTCGACGAACACCACGAGGCCGATCACCAGGATGATGACCAGGATCATGACCGTGAAGTTCACGACGCCGTTGGCGCCACCAGCGATCGACCAGAGCGACGTGGGGAAGCTCGCCGCGATCGACGTGAAGATCAGGAGCGACATGCCGTTGCCGACGCCGCGCTCGGTGATCAGCTCGCCGAGCCACATGACGAGGCCCGTACCGGCGGTCATGGTGATGACCATGTAGATGGAGGTCAGCACGCCGTCGTCCGGGATGACGGGGACTTCACAGCCTGCGAACAGCAGGCCCTGACGTGCCGTCGTGATGACGGTGGTGGACTGCAGGATCGCGAGACCGATGGTGAGGTAGCGCGTGTACTGGGTCAGCTTGGTCTGACCCGACTGGCCCTCCTTCTGCAGCGCCTCGAAGCGTGGGATCACCACGCGAAGCAGCTGCACGATGATGCTCGCCGTGATGTACGGCATGATCCCGAGGGCGAAGATCGACAGCTGGAGCAGAGCTCCGCCGCTGAATACGTTGATCAGGCCGAGCAGCGTGTTGTCACCCTGTCCAGCGATACATTGCTGCACGTTCGCATAGTCCACACCGGGAGTCGGGATGAACGACCCGAGCCGGAAGATCGCCATGATCGCGATCGTGAACAGCAGCTTGCGCCGCAGGTCTGGCGTCCGGAAAGCCCGGCCGAAAGCGCTGAGCACCCTATCCTCCTGGCCCGCCGTTGCGGGATATCGTGTCGCCGGCAGGACACCGGCGAGGTGTGTCGAACGTGGGCCAGACCACAACGCTGCAGCCGGACCGTGTCGGATTCTACGTTGCTCACGGGGTCTCTCGGACCACGAGGGCCCCTCAATGGCCCCTCAATTTGCTCAAGAGAGCACACAGGGCCGGCTGCGCATCATGCGCCGCCGGCCCTGGAGCTGTCTCAGGCCTCCGAAACCGTACCGCCGGCCGCCAGGATCTTCTCCTTGGCGGATGCCGAGACGCGGTCGACCGCGATCTCGAGCTTGACGGTGATCTCACCGTTGCCGAGCACCTTGACGGGCTGACCCTTGCGGACAGCCCCCTTGGCGACGAGGTCCTCGACGGTGACAGAGCCACCGTCAGGGAACAGCGTTGAGAGCTTGTCCAGGTTCACGACCTGGAACTCCACGCGGAACGGGTTCTTGAACCCACGCAGCTTCGGGAGGCGCATGTGCAGAGGCACCTGCCCACCCTCGAAGCCTGCGGGCACCTGGTAACGAGCCTTCGTACCCTTGGTACCACGACCTGCCGTCTTGCCCTTCGACGCCTCACCACGACCCACACGGGTCTTCGCGGTCTTGGCGCCGGGGGCCGGACGGAGGTGGTGCATCTTCAGCGGCTTGTTGTCCGCCATGATCACTCGACCTCCTCGACGGCGACGAGGTGTGCCACCGTCTTGACCATGCCACGAATCTCCGCACGGTCCTCCTTCACGGCAGTGTCGCCGATCCGCTTGAGGCCGAGGGTCCGCAGCGTGTCACGCTGGTTCTGCTTGCCGCCGATGGCGGACTTGGTCTGAGTCACCTTGAGTCGAGCCATCACGCACCCGCCTTTGCAGTCGACTCGGCACGACCTGCGGCCTGCGCACGAAGGAGCGCGGCCGGGGCCACGTCCTCGAGCGGGAGGCCACGACGAGCGGCAACAGCAGCCGGCTCCTCGAGGCCCTGCAGGGCCGCGACCGTGGCGTGCACGATGTTGATCGCGTTCGACGAACCGAGCGACTTGCTCAGCACGTCGTGGACGCCGGCGCACTCCAGCACGGCGCGCACCGGACCACCGGCGATCACACCGGTACCCGGCGAGGCCGGACGGAGGAACACGACACCGGCGGCCTTCTCACCCTGGATCGGGTGCGGGATGGTGCCCTGGATGCGCGGGACGCGGAAGAAGTTCTTCTTCGCCTCCTCGACACCCTTGGCGATCGCCGCGGGCACCTCCTTGGCCTTGCCGTAGCCGACGCCGACGGTGCCGTCGCCATCGCCCACCACGACGAGCGCGGTGAAGCTGAAGCGGCGGCCGCCCTTGACGACCTTGGAGACGCGGTTGATGGAGACGACCTTCTCGACGAAGGCGCTCTTTTCCTCGCGCCCCCCGCGACGGTCGTCCCGACGACCGCCACCACGGCGGTCGTTACGGTCCTTGTTCTCGGTGGCGGCACCCTGGGGGGCGCCGCTGCGCTGCCCTGCAGCCATCAGAGAGTCCTCTTCTTCCGTGCGTTGGTCATCACAGGGCCAGACCGCCCTCGCGGGCGCCGTCAGCCACTGCAGCGACGCGACCGTGGTACTTGTTGCCGCCGCGGTCGAACACGACGGTGTCGACGCCGACAGCCTTGGCACGCTCGGCGACGAGCTCGCCGATCTTGCGGGCCTTAGCCGTCTTGTCGCCGTCGAACGTACGCAGGTCGGCCTCGAGGGTCGACGCCGACGCGACGGTCTTGCCAACGTTGTCGTCCACGACCTGCGCCACCATGTGGCGCGAGGAGCGGGTGACGACCAGACGCGGACGGACCGCGGTGCCGGCGATCTTCTTACGCAGGCGCAGGTGACGGCGCTGGCGAGCGACGGACTTTCCCTTACCCAGGATCTTGATAGCCATCGTCACTTACCAGCCTTTCCGACCTTGCGGCGGACGTTCTCGCCGGCGTAACGCACGCCCTTGCCCTTGTAAGGCTCGGGCTTGCGGATCTTGCGAATGTTCGCTGCGACCTCGCCGACCTGCTGCTTGTCGATGCCCGAGACCGAGAACTTGGTGGGGCTCTCGACAGCGAACGTGACACCCGCGGGGGGGTCGACGACAACGGGGTGGCTGAATCCGAGCGCGAACTCAAGGCCCGAGCCCTTCGCCACGACACGGTAACCAGTACCGACGATCTCGAGCTTCTTCTCGTAGCCCTGCGTCACACCGGTGATCATGTTGGAGATCAGGGTGCGGGTCAGGCCGTGCAGCGCACGGGAGTTCCGCTCGTCGTCCGGACGGGACACCACGAGCTGGGCGTCCTCCTGGGCGACATTGATGGGGGCGGGCACGTTGTGCTCGAGAGAACCCTTGGGGCCCTTCACGGTCACGAGCGCGCCGCTGACAGTGATGTCCACGCCGGCTGGGACCGGAACGGGAAGCTTGCCGATTCGAGACATTGGCGTTTTCTCCTTTCCGGATTACCAGACGTAGGCGAGGACTTCGCCGCCGACGCCCTTGGCCTGTGCCTGCCGGTCGGTGAGGAGGCCGGAGGACGTGGACATGATGGCCACGCCCAGGCCGCCGAGCACCTTGGGCAGATCGGTGGACTTGCGGTAGACACGCAGACCGGGCTTCGAGACGCGGCGCACGCCGGCAAGGGCGCGCTCCCGGTTCTGGCCGTACTTCAGCTCGAGCGTGAGGGACTTGCCCACGGGGGCGTCCTCCACGGACCAGCCGACGATGTAGCCCTCGGCCTGCAGGATCTCAGCAATGTGCGTCTTCAGCTTCGACGACGGCATGGTGACCGTGTCGTGGTGAGCCGAGTTCGCGTTACGCAGACGGGTCAGCATGTCTGCGATCGGGTCGGTCATAGTCATCGGGCTCTTGCCCTTCCTCGCCGGGGTATCCGAACGGTCGTCAAGACCGAACAGACCTACGACGTAGTTGTGTTACCAGCTGCTCTTGGTGACGCCGGGAAGCTCGCCGCGGTGGGCCATCTCCCGCACGCAGATACGGCACAGGCCGAACTTGCGGTAAACGGAGTGCGGGCGACCGCACTTCTGGCACCGGGTGTAGGCGCGAACCGCGAACTTCGGCTTGGCGGCCGCCTTGTTGATCAGGGCCTTCTTCGCCATGTCAGTTCTCCTTGAAGGGGAAGCCGAGACGGCGCAGCAGTGAGCGGCCCTCGTCGTCGGTCGTCGCCGTCGTCACGACCGTGATGTCCATACCGCGGACCCGGTCGATCTTGTCCTGGTCGATCTCGTGGAACATCGACTGCTCCGTGAGACCGAAGGTGTAGTTGCCGTGACCGTCGAACTGCTTGGGCGACAGACCGCGGAAGTCGCGAATACGCGGCAGCGCGGTCGCCAGCAGACGGTCGAGGAACTCCCACATGCGGTCACCGCGAAGCGTCACGTGCGCACCGATCGGCATGCCCTCGCGCAGCTTGAACTGCGCGATGGACTTGCGAGCCTTGGTGACCTGCGGCTTCTGACCGGTGATCGCCGAGAGGTCGCGGATAGCGCCCTCGATGAGCTTCGAGTCCTTGGCCGCGTCGCCCACACCCATGTTCACGACGATCTTCGTGAGACCGCCGGCCTGGTGCAGGTTCTTGTGGCCGAACTCCTCGATCAGCGCCGGGAGGATCTCCTCGCGGTACTTCTGCTTGAGGCGCGGCAGGGCCGGGGCCTCGATGGTCGTCTCGGTCATCAGATGTCCTTCCCGGAGCGCTTCGCAACGCGGATCCGGACGGTCTTGGTGCGACCGTCCCGCTCCACCTGCTCCTCGCGGTACCCGACGCGGGTGCCCTTCTTCGACTCCGGGTCGACGATCATCACGTTGCTCACGTGGATCGGCGCCTCGACAGTCTCGATGCCACCGGTGCGGGCGCCGCGCTGCGACTGGCCCACCTTGGTGTGCTTCGTGACGCGCTGAACGCCCTCGACCACGAGGCGGTCGGAGTCCTTGAAGACCTCGAGCACCCGGCCGGTCTTGCCCTTGTCGCGACCCGAGATCACGATGACCTGGTCGCCCTTCTTGATCTTCGCCATGGTCAGAGCACCTCCGGTGCCAGCGAGATGATCTTCATGAACCGCTTGTCGCGCAGCTCACGACCCACCGGGCCGAAGATACGGGTGCCGCGAGGCTCACCGTCGCTCTTCAGGATGACGGCGGCGTTCTCGTCGAACTTGATGTAGGAACCGTCGGGACGGCGGCGCTCCTTGGCGGTCCGGACGACGACGGCCTTGATGACGTCGCCCTTCTTCACGTTGCCGCCCGGGATCGCGTCCTTGACGGTGGCGACGATGGTGTCGCCGATTCCGGCGTAGCGACGGCCGGAGCCACCGAGAACGCGGATGCAGAGAATCTCCTTCGCACCCGTGTTGTCGGCGACCCGAAGTCGCGACTCCTGCTGGATCATTTGAATGAACTCCTGTCGTCGAACTGGTTCTCGCGCGGACTGATTCCGGCGAGCCTGGCCGAACGGATAGTTACTGTGCTGGCCGGGACGGCACGCGTACGTGTGTCACGCACCGCCCCAGCCGGGGTAGAAGTCCTTACTTGGCCTTCTCGAGGATCTCCACGAGCCGGAACCGCTTGGTAGCGGACAGCGGGCGGGTCTCCATGATGACGACCAGGTCGCCGACACCGGCGCTGTTCTGCTCGTCGTGTGCCTTCACCTTGGTGGTGCGACGAATGATCTTGGCGTAGAGCGGGTGCTTCACCCGGTCCTCGACCTCGATCACGATGGTCTTGTCCATCTTGTCGCTGACCACGTAGCCACGGCGCACCTTGCGCGTCGCGCGCTGGGCCTCGGGGGCCGCAGCAGTCGTGTTCTCGCTCATAGCCTCACTCACTCACGCTCGGAGCCGTACGGATGCCGAGCTCGCGCTCACGCAGGATCGTGTAGATCCGAGCGATGTCGCGACGCACGGCCTTGAGACGACCGTGGCTCTCGAGCTGGCCGGTCGCCGACTGGAAGCGGAGGTTGAAGAGCTCCTCCTTGGCTTCCTTCAGCTTGGCGACGAGAGTCTCGTCATCCATGCCATCCAGATCGATGGGGGCAAGCCCCTGCGTACCGATAGCCATCAGACACCACCCTCGCGCACCACGAAACGGCACTTCATCGGGAGCTTGTGCATCGCGCGGCGCATGGCCTCGCGAGCAAGGGACTCGTCAACACCGGCCAGCTCGAAGACGATCCGGCCCGGCTTGACGTTGGCGACCCACCACTCCGGCGAACCCTTACCGGAACCCATGCGGGTCTCGGCAGGCTTCTTCGTCAGCGGACGGTCCGGGTAGATGTTGATCCACACCTTGCCGCCACGCTTGATGTGGCGAGTCATTGCGATACGCGCCGCCTCGATCTGGCGGTTGGTGACGTACGCCGGCTCCAGAGCCTGGATGCCGAAGTCGCCGAACGCGATCTGCGTGCCACCCTTGGCCGCGCCGGAGCGCGACGGGTGGTGCTGCTTGCGGTGCTTGACCCTGCGCGGGATCAGCATGGTCAGGCCTCCGTTCCGGTCTCTGCGGCCGGAGCAGCAGCTGCCTCAGCCGCGGGGGCTGCCTCAGCGCTGCGCTCGGCCGGACGCTCGTTGCGACGACCGCCACCGCGACGCTCGCCACCGCGCTCGCCACGCTCGCCGCCGCGCTCGCCACGGCCACGGCCCTGACGGGGAGCGGCAGTAGCCTGCTGAGCGGCGAACTCCTTCTCGGTGACCTCGCCCTTGTAGATCCACACCTTCACGCCGATGCGGCCGAAGGTGGTGCGGGCCTCGTAGAAGCCATAGTCGATGTACGCCCGGAGCGTGTGCAGGGGCACGCGGCCCTCGCGGTAGAACTCCGAACGGCTCATCTCGGCGCCGCCGAGGCGGCCGGCGACCTGGACGCGGATACCCTTCGCGCCGGCACGCTGGGCAGACTGCATGCCCTTGCGCATCGCACGACGGAAGGAGACACGGCTGGCCAGCTGCTCGGCAATGCCCTGAGCAACGAGCTGCGCGTCGATCTCCGCGTTCTTGACCTCGAGGATGTTGAGCTGGACCTGCTTGCCGGTGAGCTTCTCGAGCTCGCCGCGGATGCGGTCTGCCTCTGCTCCTCGGCGGCCGATCACGATGCCCGGACGTGCCGTGTGGATGTCCACGCGGACACGGTCGCGGGTGCGCTCGATCTCGACCTTGGAGATACCGGCACGCTCGAGACCAGTGCTCATGAGCTTGCGGATCTGAACGTCCTCACGGACGTAGTCGCGGTACCGCTGACCGGGCTTGGTGCTGTCGGCGAACCAACGCGACCGGTGGTCAGTCGTAATACCCAGGCGGTACCCGTGCGGGTGAACCTTCTGTCCCACTATCGGGCCCCTTCCTTGTCGGCGAGCACCACGGTGATGTGGCTGGTGCGCTTAAGAATGCGCGTAGCACGTCCCTGAGCCCGCGGGCGGAAACGCTTGAGCGTCGGCCCCTCGTCCACGAACGCGGCGGAGACGACCAGGTCGCCCTCGTCGAAGCGCTCGCTCGCGCGGTCGGCCTTCACCCGAGCATTGGCGATCGCGCTCTCCACAACCTTGCGGATCGGCTCACTGGCGGCCTGCGGTGCGAACTTCAGCACCGCGACGGCCTCAGAGGCCTGCTTGCCACGGATGAGGTCCACGACGCGCCGGGCCTTCTGGGGCGTGACACGGACGAACCGCGCCTGCGCCTTGGCTTCCATTGCTGTCCTGCTTCCTTTTCTCAGACAGTCCAGATCATCACTGCTGTGGCGGGGAGAACCCCACACCTCAGCGGCGACGACCCTTCCTGTCGTCCTTCACGTGGCCGCGGAAGGTCCGCGTGGGAGCGAACTCGCCGAGCTTGTGGCCGACCATCGACTCGGTCACGAAGACCGGGACGTGCTTGCGACCGTCGTGCACGGCGAAGGTGTGACCGAGAAAGTCGGGCGTGACAACCGACCGACGGGACCAGGTCTTGATAACTGTCTTGGTCCCCTTCTCGTTCTGGACGTCCACCTTCTTCTGGAGGTGGTCGTCTACGAAGGGGCCCTTCTTCAGGCTACGAGGCATGTTTCAGGCTCCTATCAGCGCTTCTTGCCGGTACGACGGCGCCGGATGATCATCCGGTCGCTCGACTTGTTCGGACGGCGGGTACGACCCTCGGCCTGGCCCCAAGGGCTGACCGGGTGGCGTCCACCGGACGTCTTGCCTTCACCACCACCGTGGGGGTGGTCCACCGGGTTCATGGCGACGCCACGCACGGTCGGGCGCTTGCCCTTCCAGCGCATGCGGCCGGCCTTGCCCCAGCTGATGTTCGACTGCTCGGCGTTGCCGACCTCGCCGACCGTTGCGCGGCAGCGCAGGTCGACGTTCCGGATCTCACCGGACGGCATGCGCAGCTGCGCGTACGGGCCGTCCTTGGCGACGAGCTGCACGGACGCACCAGCCGAACGAGCGATCTTCGCACCGCCACCGGGCCGAAGCTCGATGGCGTGGATGACCGTACCGGTCGGGATGTTGCGCAGCGGCAGGTTGTTGCCGGGCTTGATGTCAGCACCCGCGCCAGCCTCGACGCGGTCGCCCTGCGACAGCTTGTTCGGCGCGATGATGTAGCGCTTCTCGCCGTCCGCGTAGTGCAGGAGCGCGATGCGCGCCGTGCGGTTGGGGTCGTACTCGATGTGAGCGACCTTCGCAGGCACGCCGTCCTTGTCGTGACGACGGAAGTCGATGACGCGGTAGGCACGCTTGTGGCCACCGCCCTTGTGACGCGTCGTGATACGACCGGTGTTGTTACGGCCACCGGTCTTGCTCAGCGGGCGGATCAGCGACTTCTCCGGCTGCGACCGCGTGACCTCGACGAAGTCGGCGACGCTGGAGCCGCGGCGGCCGGGCGTCGTCGGCTTGTACTTACGGATTCCCATGGAAACCTGTCCTCAATCGTCTCTCGTCAGCTCAGCCGACCGGACCGCCGAAGATGTCGATCGTGCCCTCGCGGAGGGTGACGATCGCACGCTTCGTGTCCTTGCGCTTGCCGAGGCCAAAACGCGTGCGACGCGTCTTGCCCTTGCGGTTCATCGTGTTCACCGACGCGACCTTGACGCTGAAGACCTTCTCGATAGCGATCTTGATCTCGGTCTTGTTGGCGCTCGGGTCCACGATGAAGGTGTACTTGCCCTCGTCGAGAAGGTTGTAGCTCTTCTCGGAGACGACCGGCGCGAGCAGGATGTCGCGCGGGTCCTTCACGGTGACGGTCACTTGGCGGTCTCCTCAGCGGTCTCGGCCTCTGACTCCGTAGCGACAGCCTTCGCGCCCTTGGTGGGGCCCTCGAGGAACGCGGCAAGCGCACCCTCGGTGAAGATGACGTCATCGGAGATGAGCACGTCGTAGGTGTTCAGCTGGTCGGCGACCAGGAGGTGCACCTCGGGAACGTTGCGCAGGGACTTGACCGTGGCCTCGTCGTTGCGCTCCGTCACGATGAGCACGTGAGCACGCGTCGTGAGCTTCGTGATGGTGGCAAGCGCCGTCTTGGTCGACGGGACACCATCGATGCCGAAACCGGCAACGACGTGCACGCGACCGGAACGAGCGCGGTCCGAGAGGGCACCGCGCAGGGCGGCAGCCTTCATCTTCTTCGGGGTCCGCTGGTCGTAGCTGCGCGGCTGCGGGCCGTGGACGACGCCACCGCCGGCGAACTGCGGAGCACGCGTCGAACCCTGGCGGGCGCGACCGGTGCCCTTCTGCTTGTACGGCTTACGGCCACCACCGCGAACCTCGCCACGAGTCTTCGTGGACGCGGTGCCCTGGCGGGCCGCTGCGCGCTGCGCAACAACCACCTGGTGGATCAGCGGGATGTTCACGGCCACGTCGAACACCTCAGCGGGGAGCTCGGCGGTGCCGGACTTCTTGCCCTGGGCGTCCAGGACGTCGACAGTCAGAGCGGACATCGGGTTCACGCTCCCTTCGCGGCGTTACGCACGAGGACGACGCCACCCTTGGGGCCCGGAACTGCGCCCTTGACGAGCAGCAGGCCCTTCTCTGCGTCGACCGCGTGAACGGTCAGGTTCTGGGTGGTCTGACGGTCATTACCCATCCGACCAGCCATCCGCATGCCCTTGAAGACTCGCGACGGCGTCGAAGCGCCACCGATCGAGCCGGGCTTGCGGTGGTTACGGTGCGCACCGTGCGAGGCACCCACGCCGGAGAAGCCGTGACGCTTCATCACACCGGCGGTGCCCTTGCCCTTGGTGGTGCCAACCACGTCGACCAGCGCGCCGGCCTCGAAGGCCTCAGCGGTGATCTCCTGGCCGAGCGTGAACTCGGAGGCATTCTCGGTACGGATCTCGGCCACGTGACGACGCGGCGTGACGCCGGCCTTCTCGAAGTGGCCCTTGAGGGGCTTGGTGACCTTGCGCGGGTCGACCTGGCCGGTCGCGAGCTGGACAGCCGCATAACCGTCGGCGTCCATCGTGCGAACCTGGGTCACCACATTGGTGCCCACGGAGACCACTGTCACCGGCACGAGGCGGCCTGCCTCGTCCCAGAGCTGGGTCATACCGAGCTTGGTCCCGAGCAACGCGGTCACGTTCTTCTGCTGGTTGGTCATGATGTCCTCCAGCCTCAGAGCTTGATCTCGATGTTCACGTCTGCCGGCAGGTCGAGTCGCATGAGCGAGTCGACGGCCTTGGGCGTGGGATCGATGATGTCGATGAGCCGCTTGTGCGTACGCATCTCGAAGTGCTCACGGCTGTCCTTGTACTTGTGAGGCGACCGGATCACAACGAAGACGTTCTTCTCCGTCGGCAGCGGCACCGGACCCACGACCGTCGCACCAGCGCGAGTGACCGTGTCGACGATCTTGCGCGCCGAACTGTCGATCACCTCGTGGTCGTAGGACTTGAGCCGGATGCGGATCTTCTGTCCCGCCATGGCGTCGTCTGACTCTCTCTCTCGAACCGCTACTGTCCGACCCACGCACTCGGGCGTGTCGCTTAAAGCGGCACAGCCGGGCGCATAACACCATCGCTGGTGCCGGGGCCGTTGGGAAGTGATCTCGTCCTGGCTGTACAGCCAGGACCGACCACGACGTTTGCCGAGCCTGCTCGGAACAGTCCCTCCGGAAGACCGGAGGACGTGTGCTCCGCGGGGCGCCTCGTACGCATCGAATAGCAGGCGATAAACCCCGCGACCCCTCACCCGGATTTCCCCGGGAGGGTGACCGCTCCAGCCTCTGCTGACCCCGAGTAATCCGGGACCAGGGACTGCGGTTCTGCACACTGTTCGACACTTGAAAGAGCGCGCCCGTGACAGGCAACTATGCAATCTTGCCATACGACTCCGCATGTACCAAACGGAGGCCGTGTGACGCGTGCTACCTACGCGATGAGGCCCGAGCGCCGAAGCACCCGGGCCCCATCGTTCAGCTGACTTCCGTCAGATGAGTCTGTGCTCCAAGATCACTTGATGATCTTGGTGACACGGCCTGAACCGACCGTGCGGCCACCCTCGCGGATGGCGAAGCCCAGACCCTCCTCCATGGCGATCGGCTGGATGAGCTCGACCGACATCTCGGTGTTGTCGCCGGGCATGACCATCTCGGTGCCCTCGGGCAGCGTGATGACGCCGGTGACGTCCGTGGTGCGGAAGTAGAACTGCGGGCGGTAGTTCGAGTAGAACGGGTTGTGACGGCCACCCTCGTCCTTGCCCAGGATGTAGACCTGAGCCTCGAAGTTCGTGTGCGGGGTGATCGAACCCGGCTTCACGATGACCTGACCGCGCTCGACGTCCTCGCGCTTGATGCCACGCAGGAGCAGACCGGTGTTGTCGCCGGCCTGTGCCTGGTCCATCTGCTTGTGGAACGTCTCGATGCCCGTGACCGTGGTCTTCTGCGGCTCGCGGATACCGACGATCTCGACGTCGGAGTTGATGTCCAGCTTGCCACGCTCGACCTTGCCGGTGACGACCGTGCCACGACCGGTGATCGTGAAGACGTCCTCGATCGGCATGAGGAACGGCTTGTCGAGGTCGCGCACCGGCTCCGGCACGTTCTCGTCGACAGCGTCCATCAGCTCGACGACCTTCTCGACCCACTCGGCGTCGCCCTCGAGGGCCTTCAGCCCGGAGACGCGAACGACGGGCGCGTTGTCGCCGTCGAACTCCTGCGAGGAGAGGAGCTCACGGACCTCCATCTCGACGAGCTCGAGGATCTCCTCGTCGTCGACCATGTCGGACTTGTTGAGCGCCACGAGCAGGTAGGGCACGCCGACCTGGCGGGCGAGCAGCACGTGCTCACGCGTCTGGGCCATCGGGCCGTCGGTCGCGGCAACCACCAGGATCGCGCCGTCCATCTGCGCGGCACCGGTGATCATGTTCTTGATGTAGTCGGCGTGACCCGGGGCGTCGACGTGCGCGTAGTGGCGCGCCGGCGTCTCGTACTCGATGTGCGCGATGTTGATCGTGATACCGCGCTGCTTCTCCTCCGGCGCGGCGTCGATCTCATCGAAGTTCTTCTGGGTGTTCGCCGGGAGCTCCGGGTACTTGTCCGCAAGCGTCTTCGAGATCGCGGCGGTCAGCGTCGTCTTACCGTGGTCGACGTGACCGATCGTGCCGATGTTGACGTGCGGCTTGGTCCGCTCGAACTTGGCCTTAGCCACTGGGGTCCTCCTGGGACTTGGGTAGATGTTCCGAACGTTGCAGATGCTCGGCCAAGAAGCCTACAACTGCGGGGCGTGCGGTTCTTCCTACAGGTTGGTTGTGCGGGTCGACCTGTGGGGACTCACTCGCCCCGGGTCTTCTTGATGATCTCTTCGGCAACTGCCTTGGGAACCTCGGCATAGCTGTCGAACTGCATCGAGTACACCGCGCGACCCTGGGTCTTCGACCGGAGGTCGCCGATGTAACCGAACATCTCGCTCAGCGGCACCTGGGCGCGAACGACCTTGACACCGGTCGCGTCCTCCATGGACTGGATCATGCCACGTCGGGAGTTGATGTCGCCGATCACGTCGCCCATGTACTCCTCGGGCGTACGCACCTCGACGGCCATGACCGGCTCGAGCAGGACAGGGTCGGCGCGCTTGACGCCTTCCTTGAAGACCATCGAACCGGCAATCTTGAACGCCATCTCCGAGGAGTCGACGTCGTGGTACGCACCGTCGATCAGCGACGCCTTGACGCCGACGACCGGGAAGCCTGCCAGCACACCCTGCTGCATGGCCGACTGGATACCAGCGTCCACGGACGGGATGTACTCACGGGGGATGCGGCCACCGGTGACGGCGTTCTCGAACTCGTAGAGCTCGCCCTCCGTCGTCTCCAGCGGTGCGAAGGTCACCTGGACCTTGGCGAACTGGCCGGACCCACCGGTCTGCTTCTTGTGCGTGTAGTCGACCTTCTCCGCAACGCGGCGAATGGTCTCGCGGTACGCGACCTGCGGCTTACCGACGTTGGCCTCGACCTTGAACTCGCGACGCATGCGGTCGACGAGGATGTCGAGGTGGAGCTCGCCCATACCGCCGATGACGGTCTGGCCGGTCTCCTCGTCCAGCTTCACGCGGAAGGTCGGGTCCTCCTGCGCGAGCTTCTGGATCGCGGTCGACAGCTTCTCCTGGTCAGCCTTCGTCTTCGGCTCGATCGCCACGTCGATGACGGGCTCCGGGAAGCTCATCGACTCGAGGATGACCGGGTTCGCCGGGTCGGAGAGGGTGTCACCGGTGGTGACGTCCTTCAGGCCGATGAACGCGTAGATGTGCCCCGCGTGCGCTTCCTCGACCGGGTTCTCCTTGTTGGAGTGCATCTGGAAGAGCTTCCCGATGCGCTCCTTCTTGCCCTTGGTCGAGTTCTGCACCTGCGCGCCCTGCGCGACCTTGCCCGAGTAGACGCGGACGTAGGTCAGCTTGCCGAAGAACGGGTGCGTGGCGACCTTGAACGCGAGGGCCGAGAACGGCTCCGCCTCGTCCGGGCGACGCTCGACGATCTTTTCCTCGTCCTTGACGTCGTGGCCCTGGACAGCAGGCACGTCGAGCGGCGTGGGGAGGTAGTCGATCACGGCGTCGAGCATGGGCTGGACGCCCTTGTTCTTGAACGCCGAGCCACACAGGACCGGGAAGGCCGACGAGCTGATGACGAGCTTGCGGATACCGGCCTTGATCTCCGGGATCGTCAGCTCCTCGCCCGCGAGGAACTTCTCGAGCAGCTCGTCGTCCGCCTCGGCGACGGCCTCGACGAGCTGGGCGCGGTACTGCGCGGCCTTCTCGACGAGGTCGGCCGGGATCTCCTGGACCTCGTACGCGTCGCCCATCTTCGTCTCGAGGGGCCAGACCAGAGCCTTCTCCTCGATCAGGTCGACGACGCCGGTGAACTCGTTCTCCGAGCCGATGGGGAGCTGGATGACCAGCGGCTTGGCCTTGAGGCGGTTGATGATCGTGTCAACGGTGAAGTAGAAGTCCGCACCGAGCTTGTCCATCTTGTTGACGAAGCAGATGCGCGGGACGTCGTACTTGTCCGCCTGGCGCCAGACCGTCTCCGACTGGGGCTCGACGCCCTCCTTGCCGTCGAACACGGCAACGGCACCATCGAGCACGCGGAGCGAACGCTCCACCTCGACCGTGAAGTCGACGTGACCCGGCGTATCGATGATGTTGATCTGGTTGTTCTTCCAGTAGCAGGTCGTCGCGGCGGACGTGATCGTGATGCCGCGCTCCTGCTCCTGCTCCATCCAGTCCATCGTCGACGCACCGTCGTGCGTCTCACCGATCTTGTAGTTCACACCCGTGTAGAACAGGATGCGCTCGGTCGTCGTGGTCTTGCCGGCATCGATATGGGCCATGATGCCGATGTTGCGGACCTTGTTCAGGTCGGTCAGCACGTCGAGTGCCACGGTGTCTTACCCCTTGGTCTGAAGGTGGGCTGGGGGCCGGCGGTTATGCATCCACCGACGGCCCCGGGGTAAACCGGGGCCGCTCGGAAGCTACTACCAGCGGTAGTGCGCGAAGGCCTTGTTGGAGTCGGCCATCTTGTGCATGTCCTCGCGGCGCTTGACCGCAGCACCGAGACCGTTCGACGCGTCGAGGATCTCGTTCATGAGACGCTCGGTCATCGTCTTCTCGCGACGAGCGCGGGAGAAGTCGGTGAGCCAGCGCAGCGCGAGCGTGGTGGCACGCGTGGGGCGGACGTCGACCGGCACCTGGTAGGTGGCGCCACCGACGCGGCGGGAGCGCACCTCGAGCGCGGGGCGGACGTTGTCCAGCGCGCGCTTGAGGACCACGACCGGGTCGCCGTCAGTCTTGGAGCGGACACCCTCGAGGGCGCCGTAGACGATCGCCTCGGCGGTCGACTTCTTGCCGTCGAGCAGGACCTTGTTGATCAGCTGCGTGACGACCGGGGACCCGTACACCGGGTCAACGATGAGCGGCCGCTTCGGGGCCGGACCCTTGCGGGGCATCAGCTCTTCTCCTTCTTGGCGCCGTACTTGCTCCGACCCTGCTTGCGTCCCTTGACACCCTGGGTGTCGAGAGCGCCGCGGACGATCTTGTAACGGACACCGGGAAGGTCCTTCACACGGCCGCCGCGCACGAGCACGATCGAGTGCTCCTGCAGGTTGTGGCCGACACCGGGGATGTACGCGGTGACTTCGGTACCGGAGGAGAGCTTCACGCGCGCGACCTTGCGGAGCGCCGAGTTCGGCTTCTTGGGGGTGGTGGTGTACACGCGTGTGCACACACCGCGCCGCTGAGGGGAGGCATGAAGGGCCGGCGTCTTGGACGCCGTGACCTTCGAGGTACGCCCCTTGCGGACGAGCTGCTGGATCGTAGGCACTACGTCTCCGTCGTCTTCTTGAGCTTCGGCGACGCCCTGCCGGCGTCCCCGTCGATGGTTCTGGCTTGTGCGTGCCGATCGCATGCGGCACCCACAGCCCCCACGGGGACTGCTACGCCACGTACCACCGGCTCGATGGCCCGGCTCCACCATCAGGGCACGACGTGCCCCGGAGGATCGCACCCGGGATGCCCACGCACTCATATCGGCCGCTTCCGAAGCTGCCTTGCGGCTGCCTTCAGGAGGTGCGGCCCGACGGCGCGGGCACGAATTCTAAGAATACCCGCGTGTCCACGGGGGGTCAAAACGAATCGGGTGTGAGATGCACCCTGGCGTTCCGCCGAAGTAGAACCGTGGCGAGATAGAACTGGGGCTGAGGTGCTGATCAGCACGCCGCACGGACGTCCGCCTCCGCGACAGGGCGG
>NZ_JBEZZF010000077.1:0-23414 GCF_040639055.1 Promicromonospora sp. NPDC023987
CTTGCATCGAGATCGGTCCAGGCCTGTACCGATCTCGATGCAAGATGCCGACCTCGCGTAACCAGGTGCCGACCGCGCCGATCAGCCCGTCAGTACTACCGCGCTGGAGTAGGGATCCACCTCCGGTGGGGTCCACTCCGGCTCCGGCTCGGCATCACCCTCCGAGTCATCACCACCCGAGTCATCACCACCCGCGTCGCCGCCCTCCGAGCCGCCCTCCGCGTCGCCGCCCTCCGAGCCGCCCTCGTCCAAGCCCCCGTCCTGCGAACCCTCGTCCTCCGGTTCCGGTTCGGTGGCGCACAGCCCGTCGATCAGCCACCCCAGGCCGCCGCCGCCCACGCACAGCCCGCCGCGCAGCGTGATGCCTGCGGTGGCCGACGCCGTCGAGCGGACCTCGGTGCCCGGGATCATCTCGTCATGCTTCACCTCGACGGTCACCTGGAGAAGTTCGGGGTCGACGTCGAGGTCGACCAGCTCAGCGCCGTTGCGCTCCGCGAACGTCCGTGCCGCGTCGGTCATCTCGTCCCTGAGATCCGGACCGAGCAGCGCCACCTCCGCGATGCCCCAGAACGCCCCGGGCTCGGACACCCCGAGGTGCAGACCGTGCAGCAGGCCCAGGTGCTGGTCCCACTCCTGGGCCGCGGCGAGCGCCGCGGCGTCGGCGGCCGTGCCGGCCTCGCGGCGGTCGTTCGTCGCCGAGCCGACCATCGTGACGACCAGCACCGCGGCGCTGAGCAGGCCGACGGCGATGGGGATCGTCATCACGTGCATGGACCCGCGTTCGCGGTCGTCCGACGTCGTGCGTGCCACGGTCAGTCTCCTGCCGGCGGATCGGTCACTGGCACGTCGGTGATCCGGAAGCGGTCGGGGGCGTCGACGGTCACGGCGTCCTGGCCGGTGTCCGGCCAGACGACGGTGATCAGCACCGGTTGCCCGAGGTCGAGCGGTTCGACCTCCTCGTCGCCGAGCAGCCGGCGCAGCAGGAAGCCTCCCCTCTCCTCCACGACGTAGTCGAAGGGCAGCACCCGCTCCTGCGCACCGAGCAGGGACAGGTTGTGCGGTCCGGCAGCCTCGGCCAGGGCGCCGAACATGCGGTCGCCGACGACGTGCACGCTGGCGGGGAGGAACCAGGCGGGATCGATGGAGTCGCCCTCGACGCGCTCGGCGACGAGGGTGCCGACGAGCGCCCCTGGCCTGCGCTCCATCGACCGGACCTCGACGGTGTACTCGCCGTTGTTCGTCGCGAAGGTGACCGCGTCGTTCTTCGCCGTCGGGGCGTCCGTGGTCGGCACGTCGCTCGCGGTGTCGCTCTCCACGACGAGGTGCCCCTGGAAGTGGATCTCGACGCGGCGGTTGGCGGCGCGGGCCTCGGGGCTCGTCCCGTCGGCGACCGGCTCGGACTCGCCGCGCCCTTCCTCCGTCACGGAGTAGTCGCCGCTGAGCTCCGCACGCAGCCGCTCGGCGACGGAGCGCGCCCGGCGTTCGGACAGCTTCTGGTTGTAGGCGTCGGTGTCGACGTCGTCGGTGTGCCCGACCACGCGCACGTCGCCGTCGTCCGCCTGCTCGCCGATCGAAGCGGCGGCCCGGTCCACCACGCCGCGGGCGGCGTCGGACAGGGTGTGCTCGTCGGAGGCGAAGAGGACGTCGGAGGCCAGCGTGACCGTGACGTCGCCGCCCTCGGCCGACGTCGTGGATTCGGCGTCATAGGCGTGCGTGAAGGCCCGCAGCTTCGTGGTCCATGCCTCTCCGGCGCCGCCCACCTGGTCGACGGCGGCGTCGAAGCCATCGCCTGCCGGGACCACGGGAACGTTCACCGTGCCGAACCCGGGGAACAGGACGTCCACCGACTCGTTCTCCGGTGCGGCGAACACCGCGGTCGCCGCGCCGCGCACGGCGTCGTCTCCGGCCGCGTCGTCGCCGGCCTCGTCGTCGCCGGCCTCGTCGTCGCCGGCCTCGTCGTCCACCCGCTCGATCGCTGTCGCCCGGTCCCCGTCGGGTGTCCGCGCCACGGGGTGGACGAGGCCGGCCGCCGTGTCGAAGAGCCGCACGCCGCGGCCGTCGGTGACGGAGTTACCGAGGCCGCCGAACGCGAGCAGGATGGTGGACGAGCGCAGCGGCCGCTCGGGGTCGGCCGGGGTCGCGGTGAAGTCGTACCGCAGGACCGCCAGGTCGCCGTCCACCTCGACGGGACGTACCTCGAGATGCAGCAGGGCGTCGTGCCACTCCCGGTCGACGGCGACGACCTCGCCAGGAGACGTGGCGTCTCCTGGCGAGGTCGTGGGCGCTGACGCGCCGGACGGGGGCTCGGTCGGCCCGCTCGGTCCCGGGTCGACCAGCCCGCAAGCGGACAGGAGTCCCACCAGGCCGACCGCGAGCGCGGTGAGCATCATCCGGCGCATCAACACCTCCGTCGTCGTTCTCAGACCTACTCGCCGCCCGCGCCGCCGATGTCGGTGACTGCCTCGGTCAGCTGCGTCACGATCGCCTCACCGACGTCCGAGCTCGCGGCGATGACGATACCGACGACCGCCACGACCAGCAGGACGGCGCCGACATACTCGACGGTGCCCTGGCCGCGCTCGTCGTCCTGCGCACGGAGCACCGCACGCGCCACGTAGTCCTGCAGGGCCGCCTTGGCGGCGACTGTCTTCTCGGTCAGCTTGTTCATGAGGTCCTCCATACGTTGAAGTCCGGTCGTCGGCCGCTCTTTGGGCTGCGGCCACACCAGCAAATCTAGGGAGCGGCGGTCCGGACGCCCAGGGTGCCCGGCCCTACCTGGGGGCCCGTTCTGCCTGGGCCCACGGCACTATCGGTGCTCGGGCCGGACTGGAGCCAGCGCACGATGGCCTGGCTCCGGGTGGTCACCCCGAGCTTGGCGAAGAGGCTGTTCACGTGGTTCTTCACGGTCTTCTCCGAGATGAACAGGAGTGCCGCGACCTCGCCGTTCGAGAGGCCGTCCGCGACGAGGTCCATCACCTCGGCCTCGCGCGGGGACAGCAGGGCGCGCACGGCCGGTGCGGTGCCGGGGGCGGTCAGCCCGGCCGAGACGCCGGAGACCACCTGGCTCCCGTTCCGGCACAGCCGGATCGCGTCCACCATCGCCCGGGGCTCCAGCGCGCCGTGCACCAGGTAGCCGGCGGCGCCGGCGGCGAGCGCCTCGGAGACCGTCGAGGGGTCGTCGGTGTGGGTCAGCATCACGACCGTCGCGCCGGACAGCCGTGGCAGCAGCTCCAGGCCGCTCATCCGCGGCATCCGGACGTCCAGGAGCACGACGTCGACGTGGCCGCCGCGCACGTGGGCCACCGCCTCGTCGGGGTCGCCCGTGTCGATCACCGACGTCACGCCCTCGGTTCCGTCCAGGAGCGTCCGCAAGCCCATCCGGATGATCGGGTTGTCGTCCACCGCGAGTATTCGCATCACGCCACCTCCGCTGTCCATGGGCGCCCGGTAGGCGCCCGACCCGCCCGCTCCGGCCCGACGGCGATCGCGCCGCCCGGTCCGTCGCCCGCTGCGCCGGGCGGCTCCTCGGGCAACCGCACCCGGACGACGGTTCCGCCGCCGGGCGCCGGAGCCCAGGTGGCGCCGCCGCCGCAGAGCTCCGCCCGTTCCCGGACGCCCCGCATCCCGTAGCTGCCGTCGGGCGTGACGCCGCCGGGCAGGCCGACGCCGTCGTCCGACATCCGTACCTCCACGGTCCCGTCCCGCACGCTCAGCGCGATCTCCACCCGGGACGCTCTCGCGTGCTTGCGGACGTTCTCCAGCAGCTCGGTCACGACCGCCCGGACGTGCTGCGCCCGACCGGCGCCGGCCTGGTCGACGCCCGGTCCGACGTCCACCGCCGCGGGTATCCCGGTCCGGTCCGTCCAGAGCCTGGCGACCTCGGCCACGGGTCCCGCCATGCCGTCGCGCTCGTCGCGCAGCTCACCGAGCGCGCGCCGGGTGTGCTCGTGCACGGTCGCGACGGCGCCGCTGAGCCCGCGCGCCACCTCGACGGTGCCCGGGCGGGCGCCTTCCCGGTCCAGGCGGTCGGCGAGCCCGTGCGCGGTCATGGCGAGCCCGGCGAGGTCGCCGGCGACCGTGTCGTGCAGGTCGCGGGCCAGGCGCAGCCGTTCGGCCATGGTCGCCTGGTCCTCGCGGGCCGTGGCTAGCTTCACCGACAGGAGCGCCTGCCTGCGCAGGCGCCGCCCCAGGTGGGTCCCGGTCCAGGTCATGACGACGGTGAGCGCCGCTCCGGCGATCCCGGTCACGAGACCCCGCCAGCCGTCGTTGTAGGCGGTGAGCTGGTACAGGCACAGGGGCCCGGCCATGACCAGGGCGAGCCGCAGGCCGGCGAAGAGCCCCCACAGGGCAGCGGTCGCCGCCGCGTAGACGGTCATCAGCGGTGACCCGGCCAGCGGCAGCAGCGCCACGACGGCCACCGCGGTGTCCCCGGCCAGGAGGATCCCGTTGCGCGCGTAGGTCCGGCCCCGGGTGTCCCAGTTCAGCGCGGGCACGAACGAGAAGGGCGCCGCGAGCACCACGAGGAACACCCCGAGCCATCCCGCACCGTCGAGCAGGGCCAGGACGAGGGCGAACGCCAGCACCGCGAGCCGTACCTGGCACAGCAGCCGCACGGCGGGACCGATGGCCCGCTGGGTCGTCGCGTCCATGGCGTGGCGCGGGCTCAGCCGCTCAGAAAAGTTCACCGAGCACCCCCGCGTTCGCGATCAGTACCGCCGACACGATCAGGATCAGCGCGCCCGGCAGGATCGTCGCCGTCACCGCCAGCGACACCATGGGCGCGGCGCGTGCTGCCCGCTGGCGGATGTTCTCCGCGTGCTCACGGCGCACGTCCGACGCGATGCTCGTGAGCGCGTCCGCCAGGGGCACGCCCAGTTCCTCGGCCTGCAGCAGCGCTGTCACGAACGTGCCGACGGCGGCGGACCGGTTGCGTTCGCGTAGCGCCACGAACGTCTGCCTCCGCGACGCGCCCACGTTCATCTCCTGCAACGCGGTGCGCATCTCTGCGGCCAGGGCGCCCCCGTGGAACTCGCACACCCGCTCCAGGGCCTGGCGAAAACCCAGGCCGGCGGTCACGGTCACGCTCAGCACGTCCAGGAAGTCGGGCAGCTCGGTGTCGATCTGGTGCCGCCGCTTGTTCGCCTCGCCGTACAGCCACAGCCGCATCCAGGCGCTCAGCACCAGCGCGAGCGGCACACCGATGACCCAGAGGTCCTGGAGCGTGAACAGCGCACCGACCAAGAGGCCCAGCACCACGAGCGCCACCTCGCGGCGCACGAACATCGTCAGGGTCACGCCGTCCGGGCGGCCGGCCCGGCGGATCGCGGTGTCGAGCCGCTGCAGCCGGTGCCGCCCGAGCAGGCGCACCGCGAAGGGCAGCAGCGGGGCTCCGATCCGGTCCAGCACCGCGGCGAACCCGCGGGGCCTCGGCTCCGCGTCCGGCGTGTACTCGGCCTCGATCTCCTCCAGCCCGGTCGTGGTCACCAGCCGGCCCGCGACCATGCCCACCACGACCACCAGGGCGGCGGACGCCGCGATCAGAAGCTCCAGCACGTCACACCTCCACCCGCGCGAGCCGGCGGACCAGCATGTAGCCGACGACGAACAGGCTGGTCGCCACCAGCAGCACCACCTGGCCGGCCAGGTTGGTGAGCATCAGGTCCACCACGCCAGGGCTGAAGGCGTTCATCAGCGCCACCGCGCCGAACGCCAGGACGATCACCGTGTACCCGGAGAACTGGGCCCCCATCGTGGCGGTCACCACCTCGCGGCGCAGCCGGCGCCGCTCCTCCAGCGTCTGCCCGATCCCCGACAGCGCGGTCACCAGCTCGCCGCCCGACCGGCCCTGGATCGTCAGCGTCTGCACCAGCACCGACAGCTCCCGGGACGGCAGCCGCTCGCTGAGGCCGGCGAGGGCGTCCCGCATGGACCGCCCGACCGCCATCTCCGCGCCCACCTGCTCCACCTCGGACGCCGCGGGCTCGGTCATCTCCGCCGCCGCGAGCTCGAGCGACCGGCGCACGGCCAGGCCTGCCGACGCACCGTTCGCCAGCAGCCGCGCGAGCTCGGGCAGCTGTGCCACGAACCGGTCCACGCGCTGCTTGCGCCGTCGGTCCAGCCAGCGACGGGCACCCACCGCCACCACCAGCACCGCAAGACCCGCCGTCGCCCAGCCGAAGAGCGGCAGGATGCCCAGGCCCACCACGACCGCGGAAGCCCCCGTTGCCGTGAGGAACATCGAGGGCGACCAGGTCGGCAGACCGGCCCCGGCCAGCAGCGCCACCATGCGCTGTCCCCACCGGGCCCGGACGAGGTGCACGTCGAGCCGTGCGAACACGGGGACGCCGGCCGGCTGGTCCAGGTCGGCGGTCTCGACCATGCGCCGCTCGGTCTCCGCGTTGCTCACCAGCGTCGCGACCGTCGCGGCGGCCATCACCAGCGTCACCAGGAGGCCCAGGGCGATGAGGAGGAACGTCATCGGGCGCCACCGCCATCGGTCTCGACAGGCTCGACCCGCGAAGGCATGGGCTCAGCCCCCGAGGGCATGGTCTCGCCTGCCCGGCGCAGCCGCTCCACCAGCTCGGCCGGCGCGGCGGCGGGCACGAACCTGCCGGCCACCGTGCGGTCGGGGCCGATGGGGTCCGCGACGAACCGCATCAGCGTCGTGAGCGCGTACTCCTCCCGCCGCTGCGAGGTGACCGCCTGCACCTCCGTGACACGCCGCGTCCCGTCCTGCGCCCGCTCCAGGTGCACCACCAGGTCGATCGCAGAGTTGATCTGGTCCCGCAGGGTCGCGGCCGGCAGGTCGAGCTCGCTCATCGAGGCGAGCGTCTCCAGCCGGCCCAGCGCGTCCCGGGCCGTGTTCGCGTGCACGGTGGCCACCGAGCCGTCGTGCCCGGTATTCATCGCCTGCAGCATGTCGAGGGTCTCGCCGCCGCGGACCTCCCCCACGATGATCCGGTCCGGGCGCATGCGCAGCGCGTTGCGCACGAGGTCGCGGATGGCCACCGCGCCGCGCCCCTCGACGTTCGCCGGCCGGGACTCGAGCCGCACCACGTGCCCCTGCTGGAGGGACAGCTCGGCGGCGTCCTCGATGGTGACGATCCGCTCGTGGTCGGGGATCAGGCCGGACAGCGCGTTCAGGAACGTCGTCTTGCCCGAACCCGTGCCGCCCGACACGACGATGTTCAGCCGCGCCCGCACGCACGC
Organism: Promicromonospora sp. NPDC023987; assembly: GCF_040639055.1. Classification (NCBI taxonomy): domain Bacteria; kingdom Bacillati; phylum Actinomycetota; class Actinomycetes; order Micrococcales; family Promicromonosporaceae; genus Promicromonospora; species Promicromonospora sp. NPDC023987. The sequence continues at coordinate 7,210 of NZ_JBEZZF010000077.1, forward strand.
GCCGAGCAGGCTGGCCGTGGTCAGGTCGAGGGTGCCCCGGTCCACCAGCTCGCCCATCCGGAACGGCGTCGGGAACCGGCGGATCGTCAGAGTGGGGCCGTCCAGCGCCAGCGGCGGGATGATGACGTTCACGCGCTCACCGCTGGGCAGCCGGGCGTCCACCATCGGCGACGACTCGTCCACGCGGCGGTTCACCTGCGAGACGATGCGGTCGATCGTCTGGTACAGCTGCTCCACCGACGCGAACCGAGCGGGTACGCGCTCGACCTTGCCGTACCGCTCGACGAACACGTCCTGCGGACCGTTCACCATGATCTCGGTGATGGACTCGTCCGCCAGCAGCGGCTCCAGCACACCCAGCCCGAGCGCCTCGTCAGTGATCCGCTGGACCAGGGCGCTGCGCTCGCGCGCCGACAGCACCGGCCCGTCGACCGACAGGAGGCGGGACAGGACCCGCTCGAGCCGCACCCGCCGCTGCGACGGCGAGAGCCGGGCGAGCTCGTCGACGTCGATCTCCTCGAGCAGCCGCTCGCGGTACATCTTGGCGAGGTCGTTGTCCTCGTCGTGCCGCTCGTCGGCGGCCAGCCGGTCACGGAGCGCCATGTCAGTCCTTCCGCCTCATCTGTCGGCTTCCTCGTGTTCCGCTCCCGGCGCGTGCCTCGTTCCTCGGCCCGCACCGTCCACTGCACACGTCGTCAGCCCTCCACCGGGAACGCAGCGGTACGGGTCAGGGAGACGTCGACGAGGTCCATGCCCGCGACCCCGAGCGGCGCGGTGACCGTGACCCGCACGCTCGCCGTCCCGTCGTCGACAGCGGCGGTCAGGTCGTGCACGAGCTCGTCACCGACCGCCTGGTCCACCACGTCCTGCCAGTCCCCGCCCGTGCTCAGGGAACGGGCGCCGTTGCGGGCTGCCTCCTGCGCTATCGACGCCGTCTGGGCCACCGTGATGCCCTGGATCGCCAGGAGCCCCACCATCAGCATGGCGACCACGAGGCCGACGAGCTCGACGGTCGCCTGGCCGCGTTCGCGGCGCGTCCTGACAGTCATGGCTCAGCTCTCCCGGTACACGGCGGCCGACGAGGACGCCGAGAGGTCGACGCCGGGCAGGATCGTGGACACCGTCACCCGGACGTTGACCGCGTCCGGGAGCACCTCGATGTCGGAGTCGCCGACGGCCTCGCGCATCGAGTCGGGCAGCCGGTCGCGCACGTCCTCCCGCACCTGCTCCAGGACCTCGTCGCGCGGGGCGCCCACCGCGTCGTAGTACCCGAGCACGCCCACTGTGCGAGCGCCCTCCTGCGCCGCGGCGCGCGCGGCCAGCAGGCCAGAGGCCCAGCCGATGCCCTGCACGCACAGCAGGACCACCATGAGCGTCACCAGGATCACCACCGGGAGCTCGACCGTGGACTGGCCGGCCTCGGGGTCGGCGACCGCCCGGCCGGCCCGGCCAGTCCGCTTCCGGCCGGCCCCCTTGCGCCTGCCCTGCCCCCGGGGCGACCCCGTGACCAGCTTTTCCACCTCGGTGGGACCGTCGGAGCCGCCCTCCTGTGCCGGTGTCGCCTCCGGCCGGATCGCCGCGGCCCCGGCCTTGGCGACCGCCGTGTGCACGGCGGTCGGGGTCTCCAGCAGCGTCGCGGTGTTGACCGCACCGGAGAACGCCGGTCCGCCGTCGGGCACCGTGAACGCGACCGGCCGTTCCACGATCCGCTCCACCAGCGCGGGGGTGACCTCGTCGCGCGGGGTGCGCCGGTTGAGCACGAGCTCCACGGCCGCCGGGCGCCGGATCGCCAGCCGGTCCCACTGCGCCAGTGTGCGCCGAGCGGAGCGCAGCGCCGGGAGGTCGGGCGTGGTGACCAGCAGCACCCGGTCGGCGAACTCGAGCGCCGTGGCCCGTGGCTCGTCCAGGTGCGTGCCCACGTCGATCACCGCGAGGCCGGACTCGAACCGCAGGGCGCTCACGATCGAGCGGGTCGCAGCGGACGTCATCTCCTCGCCCCGCTCACCCTCGCTCGGGGCGGGGAGCAGGCGCAGCCCGCCCTGCACCTCGTACGTGGTCTCGCGGAGCATGCGCCCGGTGACGTCGCCCTCGACCGCGGCGAGGTCGACGATCGAGCGACGGGTGCGCACTCCCGTGTAGGCGGTCAGGTCGCCGGCCCCGAGATCGAGGTCGACGAGCGTGGTGTCGCCCGAGCGCCCCGCACGGGCGAGCAGCAGGGCCAGCACGGACGTCCCGACGCCGCCCTTCGCCCCGGCGATCGCCACGACCTGGCCACCACGGCCGCCGTTCCGCTCGGCCGCGATCGACGCCCTGGCCATCGCCGACCACGACGCGACCGCCTCGAGCCGGGTCAGCACCTCTTCCAGACCCGCGTTCCGCGCGATCACGGATCGCGCCCCGACCTCCATGGCGGCGGCCATCGCCCGGCTCATCTCGGCCGGCCCGTGGGCGTCCACGACCATCACGATGCCGGTGAGCGGCGTGGCCAGCCCGACGCTGCGGGCCACGGCGTGCCCACGTCCGTCGTCGGCGGCCTCGTCGACCACCACGATCCCGATGTCCGGCTGGCGGTCGAGCGCCGTCAGCACACCGGCGCCGTCGGACACCGCCGCGGCCAGCTCGAACCCGTCCGACTCCGCGAACACGTGGCCCAGGTGGTCCCTGACCTCGTGCGACGGCGTCGCGAGCAGCACCTTGGTCATCATGGTCACTCCTTGCCCTTGCCCTTGGGCGCAGCGCCGTCGTAGACGCGCTGCTCCGCCGGGAGCATGTCCTCGTCGCCCGCGCCACGCAGGGCGAGGCGCATCTTCACGGAGAACGACTCGACGTACGCAAGCGTCAGGGCGTCCTCGGTGCTCAGTGCGAACGTCACGGGCAGGCCGCTGCTGGTCTCCAGGTTGTCGGAGTCCTCGACGGTGCGGGGCAGACCCACCTCGAGCACCAGCACGTTCGAGACCCACACCCGGGACACCTGCTTCGCGTCCCCGTCGCCGCCCATCGTCGCGATGATGTCCACGTGGTCGCCGGGCTCCACCTTGCCCGCCACGCCGGTCTCGGCATCCACGATGATCGCCACCTCGCGGAAGCCCGGCTGCACGCCGGGCCGCTCGATCAGCATGCCGCCCTGGAGCATCGAGCCCTCCTCGTAGGCGGTGGCCGCGACCAGCCCGTCGACGTCCTCCACATCACGCAACGCGGTCTCCGGGAGCCAGCGTTCCGGCACCTCGACCCGGTCCAGCATGGACTCGTCGATCGGCTCGAGGGCATCCACCGACCGGTTGAGCTGCAGCACGGTGGCCACGGGACCCACCTGGGAGCTCACGGTGCGGACGTAGTAGAGGACGCCGACGAACACGGCGACCGCGAGGATCGAGGTGACGACGAGGAAGAAGACTCCTCGGCGCTGGCGCGGGTTCAACTGACCACTCCCTGGGTGTCTGGCAGGCTCGGACGGGATGACGCACGGGGACCGGTCCACGGGTTACCGGCCCGGCGCTCCGTGATGTCGCAGAAGATGCAGGCCCCGGACACAGCCCGCCCGCAGGCGTCGCACGCGCCCCAAAGGTACGACCTGGACAGGGCGGTCGCGACGGCGGTACTCAGCGCGCCGTCGATGGTCGACACCTCGAACCAGCGCGACGCCGACCAGCCGGCCTGCGCGGCGGTCAGCTCGGTGTCGGGCGTCCGGGGCAGCAGGTCGCCGTCCTCGTCGCGGACCACCGGCCGGGACGAGCGCGCTACGACGAGCACGTCGCCGCCGTCCGGCAACCCGAGCCGCCCGCGGAACCGGGCGACGGTGCCGCGACCGGTGTCGACCACGAACGCCGTGCGCGGCAGGTAGCTGCCGGCGTGCTGGCGGAACGTCGGCGTGGGGCGCTGCAGCGAGGCGACGCTCGAGAGGAGCGCCCGCGTGGTGGTGCGCGAGAGCACTCCGTCAGCGACCGCGCGTGCGGACGACGCGGTCAGTCCCTGCGCCGAGAGGCCTTCGAGCATCACCGCCCAGGCGGTCACGGGGACGTCGACGTGCAGCAGCCCGATCCGTTCCGGCCCGAGGACCAGGCGCGCCGCCCGGGCGACCTTCCGGGCCGGTTCGCCGCGGGTAGCGAGGACCACGTCGTCGGCCAGGAGACCTGCGACGGCCTCGACGACCTCCCCGAGGGCGGGTTCCACCCGGTGCACGGCCGGATGCACCCCCTCCGACCCCCCGATCGCGATGACCTGCACGCTGCCCCCTCGTTGAACGCACGAGCCCGGTCGATGACCGGATCGCCCTGAGTACTGCCTCCACGTTTCCCACGCCGGCTCTGCACGTCACAGTCACAAAGGCATCTGTTCGGGCACGCCTGCCCCACGGACTGTACAGATTTTGTCACTAAACGTATACATGTCAGGCGGTACCAGTTATCTTTTGAGCGTTTTCCCGTACCTGCTCGCTCATATGAGCGGGCCATCGCCCGGCCCCGCCGGCACTGCCGAGAGGAACGCACGTGAGCCAGATCCAGCTCCTGGTGGACGGCCGGACCGTCGCCGAGGTCGTCGTCGCCGACACCGTCCTGACCAGGGCACGGGGGTTGCTGTTCCACCGCGTGCTGCCCGAGGCGCTGCTGCTGAGACCCTGCTCGTCGGTGCACGGCGCGTGGATGCGCGTGCCGCTCGACGTCGCGTTCCTCACCGCGGAGCTGCGTGTGGTGCACGCCCAGGTCCTGCGCCCCTGGGCGATGACGATGCCGCGCCGGGGCGTCACCCAGGTGCTGGAGGCACCGGTCGGCAGCTTCGAGCGCTGGGGGCTGCGGGCGGACAGCCGGGTGGCCCTGGGCGGGGGATAGCCCGGTCGCGGGGTCATGGGTTGTCGAAGCTCGAGCCGCCGCTGAAGGTCGCGTTCGGCGGGGCGGAGAAGTCGCTCGTGTAGTAGCCGTCGGGCGCCTCGAAGTCCTTCGCCCGGCACTGCGGCGCCGGCGAGGTCGTCTGCTTGTTGCCGTCGACGTCGATCACCTCGAACGACGACTCCGACAGGGTCTTGTTCTCGTCGACCGACGTGAAGTCGACCTTGAACAGGTCCAGGCCCTCCCACTTGATGCCGAACCCGCCACCCTCGGTGATCCGGTCCATGTCGTACTCCAGCCGGCGCACGTTGGCGTAGTCCTCGGCCGCCTCGTAGAGCTCACCGCCCTCCGAGTCCTGCCCGTTGATCTCGACGTCGCCCTTCTTCAGCGTGCCGTCCTCGTTGCGGGGGAAGATCTCGTCGATCTTCGGGCCGAGCTTCTCCCGCAGCTCCGGGTACTGGTTGAAGTCGATGATCAGCTCGGTCTTGGAGAGCGTGCCCTCCTCCTCCTGCTTGCTGTACCCGCCGGTGGCCTTGAAGCCGTAGGGCAGCACCAGGTCGAGGTCGATCCCCGCCTTGTAGAGGGTCTTCATCACCTGGTCGTCCATGGCGATGATGAGCCGGGACAGCTCACCGTCCTTGTTCCAGAGCACGGACGTACTCGTGGTGCCCTTCCATTCGGCGCCGAGCTGCCCCTTGCCCTTGCCCTTGCCTGAGCTGTCCTCCTTGCCCTTCTTGTCCTTCGTGAAGGGTTGCTTGCCCGAGAGCTCGGCCCCGATGAGAAACCCGCCGATGTCCGACGACGTGTACGTGGCCATCACGCTGCCGTCCGACCACTGCCGGTCCTCGACCTGGATCTCGCCTTCGTAGCCGCCCTCGACGCTGCCCTTCAGCTCGACGGCGCCGGTGCTGGGGCCCCACTTCAGGCCGCCCTTGAACCTGACCTTCTTGATGTCGCTCGTGGACGTGGCGACCAGGTGGTGGTCGGGCTCGTCCTCCTGGAGCTGCATCACGTCGCCGACGTCGGGCATGTGGTCGGGCGGCGGCGGGCAGTAGCTCATCATCGGCGGGCAGTTCCGACCGCCACCGGCGGCCACGATATCCGTCGATATGCTGTACGACTTGTACCAGTTGATCCAGTCCTGGGCCTTCTGCATGTCCGTGAACTCGTAGGTGTAGTCCTCGCCGTAGCCGGTGATGCCGGCGATGTCGAAGGCGATGGGCGTGCCGCCGACGTCGCTGCCGCTGACGCCGATACCGAACTCGACGCCCTTCAGGATGTGGACACGGATCCGCCCGTCGCCGAGCTTCTCGATGAGCGTGCCGTTGTTGTCGCCCCAGCGGAAGAACAGGAACTGGATGTTCTCGCTGTCGACGTGCCCGGTGACCTCGACGGCGCAGGGCGGTTCCATCGAGGTGTACTTCTCGGAGATGCAGTTGGCCAGCTCCCCGGACCGTGCGGCGCGCTCCTTGCCCGCCGGGGCGTCCTCGTAGGCGGCCCACTCGGCTTCGCAGCCCTTGGGCACCGGCAGCTCACGGCACCCCACCTGCACCTTGGGCGGCGCGTCCTCGTCGATCTCCCCGCTGGTGGGCATCGCGTTGGCGCAGCTATCGTCGTTCGGGTTCTCCTGCGGACCACCCCGACCGTCGAGCACGCAGTCCACGAAGTCCTGGATCTCCTCCTCCAGGTAGACCCGGTCCCCGCGGTCGCGGTCCAGGTGCCCCTCGGGCATGTGCTTGTCGAAGCACACCGTCGGGCCGGGGTGCCAGACGCAGCCGATCTGCACGACGGCGGTGTCCCACTGCGACTCGGGCTTGTCCACGAACTCGAACGTGACGTCGTCCTCGCAGTCACCCGACGGCGGGCTGTACCCGTCCCCCGGGGACTCCTCCCCGCCAGGCTCCCCCGGCCCTCCGGCCGCGTCCCCGCAGTCGTCGGCGCCGTCCTCCTTGACGATCGGCGACACCGCACAGATCAGCTGCTCGCTCACATCAGCCGCCACCGGCGTCGCCGCCGCCAGCACGATCGCGACGACCAGCAGCACCAGCCCGGTCACCCCGACATACTCCGGCAGCGCCTGCCCGGCCTCTCGATCGCGTCTGGTCATCCTCGAAAACTAGGTGCGACCGGTGAACCTCAACTGTCCGGGAGCCGTCCCGCCGGGGTACAGGATCATGCTGTTTCCGCAGGTCATAGGCCTGTGGCCCCAGCGCCTGGGGCCACGGGCCCACACCTTTCGCAACTTTCACCCGGGCGGTCACCGCTGCTTGAACTTGATCGTCTTCCGGTCCGCGTCGTAGTCGTAGCTTCCGGTGAAACCCCAGTTGATCCAGCCGCCGTCGCCCTTGTTCTTCACCGTCCCGCTGTTGAGGGCGATGACGTCCATCCCGTCCACCGTCGCCAGGTGCACGAACCCGAAGAGGTTGCTGAACGAGAAGTTGTCGAAGTCCTTCACCACCAGGATGTTCTTGTCGGGGAAGTCCTCGGAGTACTCGTCGAGCAACGACCCGACCCGGTCGGCCCGGTCGCCGGGCACGTCGCCGTCGTAGTCCGTGCCCGGGTAGGTACCCTCGGTGAACTTCGGCGTCTCGTTGTCGACGTACTCCGCGCCGATGTCGTGCTGCTGGCTACCGCGGCTCGTCGATGGGTCGGAGAAGTCGTCGCTGTAGTAGGCGGGCGGCTCGACGAAGTCCTTGTCCTTGCACTTCGGCGCCGGTGACATCGTCTGCTTGTCCCCGTTCACGTCGGTCACCTCGAACGACGACTCCTTGAGCGTCTGCGTCTCGTCGACGGACGTGAACGTCACCTTGAACAGGTCGAGGCCCTGCCAGGTCAGGCCGCCGGTACCGCTCTCGGTCGCCCTGGTCGCGTCGTAAGTGAGCTTCCGCACGTTGGCGTAGTCCTCCACCGCGTCGTACAGCACCCCGTTCCCGGCACCGTCCCCGCCGACCTCGACGTCCCCCTTGATCAGGTTGCCGTCGGCGTCCCGAGGGAACATCTTGTCGATCGTCGGACCCAGCTTCTCGCGCAGCTCCGGGTACTGGTTGAAGTCGAGGATCAGCTCCCGCTTCGAGATCGTCCCTTTCTCCTTGGAGGTGGAGTATCCACCGCCGACGGTGAAGCCGTACGGCAGCGCCACGTCGAGGTCGATCCCTGCCTTGTCGAGGGTCTCCATCACTTGGTCGTCCATCGAGATGACGACCTTGGAGAGCTCACCCTTCGTGTCCCACGCGATGGTGGTGCTGGTGGTGCCCTTCCACTCCTTCCCCAGCAGATCACCTGACCCTGCGCCACCGGCCGAGCTCGTCGGCTTGCCCTTCTCGTCCTTGCTGAACGGCTTCCGGGCACCGAGCGACGCTCCGATCATGAACCCGCCGATGTCGGACGACGAGTAGGTCGCTGTCCGGCTCCCGTCCGACCAGCGCCGGTCCTCGATCTGGACCTCACCCACATAGCTGCCCTCGGCGCTGCCGCCCACCTCGATCGGGCCGAACTCGCCCGTGAGGTGCACGCCGCCCTTGAGCTTGACCTTCTTGATGTCGCTGTCCGCCTCGGCCAGCTCGTGGTGCTCCGGCTCCTCGCCCCGCAGCTCCTCGGCGCGCTCGAGGTGGGGGTTCTTGCCGCAGCCACCGGTCCACTGCACCCTGGCGCCCGAGCAGCTGATCGGCTTGTTGTTCACGGAGTCGTACTCCTTGTACCAGTCGATCCAGTCCTGGGCCTTCTGCATGTCCGTGAACTCATAGGTCTTGTCCGTGCCGTATCCCGTGATGCCTGCGACGTCGAAGCTGATCGGCGATCCGCCCACCTGATCCCCGCTGACACCGGCGCCCAGCTCGACGCCCGTGAGGATGTGGATTCGGATGCGGCCGTCGCCGAGCTTCTCGATCAGGGTGCCGTTGCTGTCGCCCCACCGGAAGAACAGGAACTGGATCTCAGTGCTCTCGACATGCCCGGTCGCCTGCGTCACGCAGAAGAACTCCATCGTGTCGTACCTCTTCGTGATGCAGGTCGCCAGCTCCCCCGACCTGGCTGCCCGCTCCTTGCCCGCCGGCGCGTCCTTGTACGCCGCCCACTCGGCCTCGCAGCCTTTCGGCACCGGCCAGACCCGGCAGCCCACCTGCACCTTCGGCGGCGCGTCCTCGTCGATCTGCTCGCTCGTCGGCGTCGTGTTCGCGCAGCTCTCGTCGTTCGGGTCGTCCTGCGGACCACCGCGAGTGCCGAGCGCACAGTCGACGAAGTCCTGGATCTCTTCCTCGAGATACACCGTGTCCCCGGTGTTGTTGTACACGTAGTCCTCTGGCATGTGCTCGAAGAAGCAGCCCACCGAGTTGGGGTACCAGACGCAGTCGATCTGGACGACGGAGGTTCTCTCCGGCGAGCCGTCCCGGTCGACGTACTCGAAGGCGACGTCCTCCTCGCAGTCGCCCGAAGGCGGGCTGTAGCCCTCGCCCGGCGACCCACCACCACCGGACGCATCCCCGCAGTCGTCGGCGCCGTCCTCCTTGACGATCGGCGACACCGCACAGATCAGCTGCTCGCTCACATCAGCCGCCACCGGCGTCGCCGCCGCCAGCACGATCGCGACGACCAGCAGCACCAGCCCGGTCACCCCGACGTACTCCGGCAGCGCCTGGCCCGCCTCGCGATCCGCGCGGGGGGAGTTCACCTCGACGTCACTACCCATTAACCCAACGTAGGGAGCGAAACCGCTGGTCACGACGGCCCAGCGACCCAACATCGCACCCAGAGGGGCTGGGCCCCCGGGCCCAGCCCTTGCCGGCCCGGCGGTGTCAGCGCTGCCTGAACTTGATCGTCTTCTTGTCCGGGTCGTAGTCGTAGGTGCCGGTGAAGCCCCAGTTGATCCAGCCGCCGTCGCCCTTGTTCTTCACGGTCCCCTCGTTCAGGCCGATGACGTCCATCCCGTCCACCGTCGCCAGGTGCACGAACCCGAAGAGGTTGCTGAACGAGAAGTTGTCGAAGTCCTTCACCACCAGGATGTTCTTGTCGGGGAAGTCCTCGGAGTACTCGTCGAGCAACGAGTGGACCCGGTCGGCCCGGTCGCCGGGCACGTCGCCGTCGTAGTCCGTGCCCGGGTAGGTACCCTCGGTGAACTTCGGCGTCTTGTTGTCGACGTACTCCGTGCCGATGTCGTGCTTCGAGTCCGCGTTGGCGGTCGGCGGGTCGGAGAAGTCGTCGCTGTAGTAGGCGGGCGGCTGGACGAAGTCCTTGTCCTCGCACTTCGGCGACGGCGACACGGTCTGCTCGTCCCCGTTCACGTCGGTCACCTCGAACGACGACTCGTTGAGCGTCCGCTCCTCGTCGACCGAGGTGAACGAGACCTTGAACAGGTCCAGGCCCTGCCACGTGAGACCGCCGTTGCCGCCCTCGGTGACCTTGTGCGAGTCGTACTTCAGCTCGCGGACGTTGGCGTGCTCTTCGGCGTAGCCGTACAGCACCCCACCCTCGGAGTCGTTGCCGTCGATCTCGACGTCGTCCTTGATCAGGTTGCCGTCGTCGTCCCGTGGGAAGACCTTGTCGATCGTGGGGCCCAGCTTCTCCCGCAGGTCCGGGTACTGGTTGAAGTCGATGATCAGCTCCCGCTTGGAGAGGGTCCCCTCCTCCTCGGACTTGCTGTAGCCCCCGCCCACCGTGAAGCCGTAGGGAAGCGCCACGTCGACGTCGATCCCCGCCTTGTAGAGCGTCCGCATCACCTGGTCGTCCATCGAGATGATCAGCTTGGACAGCTTTCCCTCCTTGTCCCATGCGACGGTGGTGCTGGTGGTGCCCTTCCACTCCTTGCCCACCTGCCCCTTGCCTCCGCCTCCGCCCGAGCTCGTCGGCTTGTCCTTCTTGTCCTTCGTGAACGGCTGCTTGCCACCGAGCGACGCGCCGATCAGGAACCCGCCGATGTCCGACGACGTGTAGGTGGCCGTCCTGCTGCCGTCCGACCAGCGCCGGTCCTCGATCTGGATCTCGCCCTCGTAGCCGCCCTCGATGCTGCCCGTCAGCTCGAACTGGCCTGCCTTGCCGGTCAGGCTCAGGCCACCCTTGAGCTTGACCTTCTTGATGTCGCTGTCCGCCTCGGCGAGCTCGTGGTGCTCGGGCTCCTGGCCCCGCAGCTCCTCGGCGCGCTCCTGGTCGCTGTAGTCGCAGTGCACCGCGGGGATCGTGCCCGAGGTCCAGCAGTACGGCCGCGTGGCGTTCACGTTGTCGTACTTCTTGTACCAGTCGATCCAGTCCTGGGCCTTCTGCATGTCCGTGAACTCGTACGTCTTGTCCTTCGCGTATCCGGTGATCCCGGCGATGTCGAAGCTCACGGGCGATCCGCCCACGCCGTCGCCGCTGAGCCCTGCGCCGGTCTCCACGCCCCGGAGGACGTGGATCCGGATGCGCCCGTCGCCGAGCTTCTCGATCAGCGTGCCGTTGCTCCCGCCCCAGCGGAAGAACAGGAACTGGATCTGGGTCTCGTCGACGTGCCCGGTGGCCTGGACCACGCAGGGGATCTCGATGGAGTCGTACGTGTCGGAGATGCAGTTGGCCAGCTCGCCGGACCTGCCGGCGCGCTCCTTGCCCGCCGGCGCGTCCTTGTACGCCGCCCACTCCTCCTCGCACCCCTCGGGCACCGGCCACTCACGGCACCCCACCTGAACCTTCGGCGGCGCGTCCTCGTCGATCTCGCCGCTCGTCGGCATCGCGGTGGCGCAGCTCTCGGAGTTCGGGTCGTCCTTCGGACCACCCCGGCCGTCGAGCACGCAGTCGGCGAAGTCCTGCACCTCCTCCTCGAGGTACACACCGTCCCCGATGTTCCGGTCCAGAAAATCCTCGGGCATGTGGTCGGTGAAACAGCTCTCCACGTTGGGGTACCAGACGCAGCCGATCTGCACGACGGTGGTGTCGTCCGGCGAGTCGGGCACGTCCACGAAACCGAAGGTGACGTCCTTCTCGCAGTCGCCCGACGGCGGGCCGTAGTCGCCGCCAGGGGTCTCGTCGCCGCCGCCGGCGTCACCGTCGCCGCAGGCCTCGGCGCCGTCCTCCTTGACGATGGGCGACACCGCGCAGATGAGCTGTTCGCTCACGTCGGCGGCGACGGGTGTTGCCGCGGCGAGCACGATGGCGACGACCAGCAGCACCAGGCCCGTCACCCCGACGTACTCCGGCAGCGCCTGACCCGCCTCGCGATCGACCCGGCCGACCCTGCCGCGCCCCGTCGCGCGATGACGGGTGTTCACCTCAGCGTCACTACCCATCAACCCACGGTAGGGACCGAACACGCAGGTCACGACGGCCCGAAGACCCAATCTGCACCCAGGCCGACTGGGCCCCCGGACCTATGTGGTGGGGCCGCGGGCCACGGCCCCACCACGGGAGGAGCTACTTGTTCCGGTCGAAGGCGTCCTTGGCGTTCTCGGCCGCGTCCTTGACCTTCTCCCCTGCGTCCTTGACGTCGGCCTTCGCCTGGTCGGTCTTGCCCTCGGCGGCGAGCTCGTCATTGTCGGTGGCGTCCCCGAAAGCTTCCTTCGCCTTGCCGAGGCCCTTCTCCGTCGCGTTCTCGGTCTTGTCGTCTGCGCTCATCAGCTTCCCCTCACTCCTCGGTCCTGCGTCCCGGGTCCCGGGTCCCGGGCACGTTGACCGTCCCAGGCTGACGCGGGCGAGACCCACTCGCCTCCGGGACCGGGCACCACCCGCGGTGCCGTAGGATGCGCAGTGCGAGGGGAGTACTTCCCAAACATCGTCCGGTCATTACGGCGCACCAGCGACCTCGGACGACGACCTTGCTCGGCAAGGTGAAGGAGACCTCGGAGCCATCTACTACGGAGACTCCTTGCTCGCCACCATCACTGGTACTTCCTCTGCCGTGACCTCTGTCGCCACCCCCACCATGTGGCTCGTCACCATCCTCGCCGTCCTGGCCCTGCTCGCCATGGACTTCCTCATCACCAGACGCCCGCACGAGGTGTCGATGCGCGAGGCCCTGAGCTGGAGCGCGTTCTACGTCGCCCTCCCCCTCGCCTTCGGCGGGTGGATCTGGGCCAGCTTCGGCTCGAGCACGGGCGTCCAGTACCTCACCGGGTACCTCGTCGAGAAGTCGTTGTCGGTCGACAACCTCTTCGTGTTCATGCTCCTGCTCACCGCCTTCGCGGTGCCGCCCGCGCTGCAGCAGCGCGTCCTGCTCCTCGGCATCGTCGGAGCCCTGGTCCTTCGCGGGATCTTCATCGCCCTCGGGGCGGCGGTCCTGGCCAACCTCAGCTGGGCGTTCCTCCTCTTCGGTGCGATCCTCCTCGCCACAGCGGTCAAGATCCTCGTCGACCAGCTCCGCGGCGGCGCGCACGACGTCGACGTCTCCGAGATGCGCTCGGTCCGCCTGATCCGGCGCTTCATGCCCGTCACGGAGGACTATCGCGGCCCCCGGCTCTCGGTCCGGGAGAACGGGCGGCGCATGCTCACCCCGCTGGCCGTCGTGGTGGTGGCCGTCTTCGCCACCGACGTCGTCTTCGCGGTGGACTCGGTGCCCGCCGTCTACGGCATCACGAGCGACCCGTACCTCGTGTTCGCGACCAACGCCTTCGCCCTGCTCGGCCTGCGCGCCCTGTACTTCGTGCTCCAGGGCGCCCTGAGCAAGCTGGTCCACCTCGGGTACGGGCTCGCGACGATCCTGGCGTTCATCGGCGTCAAGCTCGTGCTGCACTGGGCCCACGGGATCTGGGCGAGCGTCCCGGAGATCCCGACCCTCGCGTCGCTCGGCGTGATCCTCGCTGTCCTCGCCACGGTGACCGCGACCAGCCTCTACGCCACCCGCGGCGCCACGGACCCGGAGGTCTCCGCGGACCCGGAGGCCACCGACGACGTCGCCGAGCCCGCTTCGTCACCGAAGGGCCGGTGACGACGGCGCGCAGCCCCCTCCCGCGAGGCGGGCTGCGCGCCGGGGCGTGCCCGGCAACCCGGCTCGGCCGGTCCGGGAGATCGGCTGATCCCGCCGGGCCTACCGGCGAGCTAGTGTGCGGAGCCGGTCTCGATGAGCAGGACGCCGCCCACGATGAGGATGATGCCGATCCCCATGAGCCCGGTGAGCGGCTCGTCGAAGAGAACCTTGCTCAGGACCGCGGTGAGGGCGACGCCGGCAGCGGCCCAGATCCCGTAGGCGACGCCGAGCGGCATCCCGTTGGCGAGGGTCAGGACGAGCATCGTGAAGGCGATGAGGTAGCCGATGCCGACGCCGACGAACCAGACCTTCCTCCCTGTCGAGGCCACGCGGAGCGAGAGCGTGGCCGAGACCTCGAAGAGGATCGCCCCGGTGAGGAACAGCCAGGCCATCACGCCACCTCGTCGGTCTTGTGCGCACGTTGCGCGCCGAGCTCGACGCACAGGACGCCGCCGATCACGAGCACGATGCCGACGGCCATCAGGAGGGTGATGGGCTCGGCGAAGATGACCATCGACATGATCGCGGTCAGCGCCACCCCCGCGGCGCCCCAGATGCCGTAGGCGACCCCGAGTGCCATGCCGGCCCGCAGGACGAACGTGAGGCACACGAACGAGCCGACGTAGCCGGCGACGACCACCGCGTACAGCGCCGGGACCTCCAGCGCCGCCTTCATCGACAGGGTCGCGGTCACTTCCAGGAGGATGGCTCCGGTCAGGTAGAGCCATCCCCTGGTCGTCTGCCCGGTCATGCCCGGCTCCCTTCGTCGATCAGGCGTAGCCCGACGGCGAGGATCGCCGCCCGCTCCCGCTCGTCCAGCTCCACGATGCCGAGCGCGCGATCGAACCAGGCGCCGTCGGCGAGCAGACGGGCCGCCTGCAGGACCGCGCGACCCCTGGCGTCGGTGGCGATGGCCTGCCCGAACCAGGGGGCCAGGCGACCGGTCCACTGCTCGCGGAGGCGGTCGCGCAGGCGGACGTCGGACAGCACGGCCAGGTCAGCGGGGTCCAGGTCCGCGGTGAGCGAGAAGTCCACGTAGGCACGCAGGCGATCCTGCGGGGACGCGTTCTCCGGTACGCGTTCGGTGAGCTGCGCCGTCCAGAGGTCCACCAGCCGGTCCACGACCGCGACCGTGAGGACCTCCTTGGTCGCGAAGTGGTGCACGACCCCGGGCTTGGTCAGCCCGGCCTGCCGGGCGACGGCGTCGATCGTGAGCGGTTCGCCCTGCCGCAGGACCAGGAGGGCCGCGTCGAGGATCTCGAGTTTCGTTGCCACCGGAGGAACCTACCATCCGTATGGTAGGTGGCCGTGGCGCCGATCCTCCGTGGCCAGCCTCGCTACCTCAGGTACGTCATGGGTTCGCGGCGTGCCCACGGTGGATCGCGACACCGGTGGTGAGCTGCGCCGGGGCGTCCAGCCCGGCGTCGTCGTCGACCCCGACGCCGAGCCTGCCCACCAGCTCCCCGCCGAGCCATCCGGTGCCGACCGCGGCGACCAGGGCGACCAGGCCGAGGACCAGCGCCGCGGCCCCGGGAACATTGCCGTCCGCGCCGGTACGTATAGCCCAGCTCACGGCGAACAGGACGAGCACAACGACGTTGCCGCCCCCGTGCAGGAGACCGATGCGGCGGGCCCGGGTCTCCCGCGGGATCGCGAGGAAGTCGACCAGGCCGAACACGGCCGCGACCACCCCGCTCAGCACACCGGCGGCGATCATGAGGTACGACGCGGAGGCGAACCTGCCGTCGTCCGTCACCAGGCCGATCACGTCGAAGACGACCGCCGTGCCGAGCAGCCCGAGCGGGAAGACGATCAGCTGCTGATGGACCGCGTGCCCCGCGGCCTTTGCTCTGCTCTCCATGCCTCACCCCTCCGACGCGAGGCGGCCGCCGGCCGGCGACTCCGCCTCTTCCTGCGGAAATGCCAGCTTCACACTAAGCACGTCGGCGGCCACTCGCGCGGCGCGGGAACCTCAGTCGTGCGCCGCCCGGCCGGCGGCCACTACGCCGCCCTGGAGGCACCCGCGGAGCTCGCCGCCGCGCTGTTGGGCTTTCTGAGGGACGTGGAAGCGGGCTGACCGCGCTGGTGTGCGTGGTCGTGGCCGTGGTTGTAGTCGTGGTCGGTAGAACGTCAGGTGGTCGGCATTCCGGGCTACCGATCTCCTGACCTTTTACCGACCACGCCCGACACGCGGCCCCGGTCCGGGTCAGCCCGGGTCAGGTCAGGTCGTCGTGCTCCCCCCGCGTCCAGGCGGCGTGGCGGTCCGCGGAGCGGAGCACTATCTGGCGGGCGTCGGTGGGGATGACGCCGTCGAAGTTGTTGTAGAGCCGGTCGAACTGGAACCGGCTCACGTGGTGGGCGACTCGTTGGACCACGGGTCCGGACAGGGGGATGCGGTTGGGGTAGCTGCGCATGAAGGACACGGAGGTGCGGTCGGGGTTGGCGAAGATCGTGTCGCCGCT
>NZ_JBEZZF010000078.1:0-23101 GCF_040639055.1 Promicromonospora sp. NPDC023987
GGTCCGCGAGCTCCAGCGCGACCTCGGCCTGTCCATCCTCTTCATCTCCCACGACCTCGCCGTCGTGCGGTACGTCGCCACCCGAGTGGCGGCGACGAGCTCGACCACCGGTTCGGCTCGACGGGTCAGCCCTTGACGGAACCTGCCAGCAGGCCGCGGACGAAGTAGCGCTGCAGTGCGAGGAACACGACCAGCGGCACCAGGATCGAGATGAAGGCGCCCGCCGACAGCACGTGCCAGTCACCGCCACGCGAGCCCGCCAGCTCGGCCACGCGCACCGTGAGCGGGAACGTGTCGGTGCCACCCATCACCAGGGCGACGAGCAGGTCGTTCCACACCCACAGGAACTGGAAGATCGCGAACGCCGCGATCGCGGGAACCAGCAGCGGCAGGATGACCTGGAAGAAGATCTTCACGTGGCCCGCGCCGTCCACCCGAGCGGCCTCGACGAGGGACCTCGGGATGTCCCGCATGAAGTTGTGCAGCAGGAAGATCGCCAGCGGCAGGGCGAACATCGAGTGCGACAGCCAGATGGGCCAGAACGTGCCGTTGATCCCCGTGTCCACGTACGCGCGCAGGAGCGGGATGAGCGTGATCTGGATGGGCACGATCTGCAGTGCGAACACCGCGACGAACAGGATGTCCCGCCCCTTGAAGTCGATCCACGCGAACCCGTAGGCCGCGAGCAGCGCGATGGTGATCGGGATGAACACCGCTGGCAGCGTGATCACGAACGAGTTCACGAAGAAGTCGATCAGGCTGGTCGAGCGGCTGAACAGCGCGGCCTCGTAGTTGCGCAGCGAGAACACGCCCTCGCCTGCGAGAGCGTCGCCGAAGACGGTCCACCAGCCGCTCTGCCGGATGTCGAGCTCTGGCCGGAACGACGTGACCAGCAGGCCGAACGTCGGCACCGTCCAGGCCAGCGCGATCACCACGGCGATCATGCTGGCCCACGGCGAGGTGAGCTTCTTCTTCGCCTTGCGAGCCCGCTCCTGAAGGTCTGACGGCGGACGGACCGCCTTGGGCGCCACGGCCGGCGTGGTGGTACTCATCGGACCTCCTCGGCCAGGCGCATCTGGCGCACGTTGTAGATGATCACCGGAATGACGATGACGAACAGGAGCACAGCGAGTGCGGCGCCCAGGCCAGCGTTGTTCTGCCGGAAGCTCTGCTCGTAGAACTCGTTCGCCACGACCGAGGTGCCGTACCGGCCCGCGGTCATCGTGCGGACGATGTCGAAGACCTTCAGGGTCGTCATCGCGATGGTGGTCAGCACGACGACGAGCGCCGGGCGGATGCTCGGGATCGTGATGCGCCAGAACATGCCGAAGCCGGACAGGCCGTCCAGGCGGGCCGCCTCGACGATGTCGGTCGGGATGGCACGGATCGAGGCCGAGAGCAGCGTCATCGAAAGGCCGGTCTGGATCCAGATGAGCACCACCATGAGCAGGAACGTGTTGGCCGGCCGCTCCAGCAGGAACTGCACGGGCTCGCCGCCCAGCCAGACGACCAGCTGGTTGAGCAACCCTGTCTGCTCCACGCTCGCGGGCTTGAACTCGTAGACGAACCGCCAGATGATGCTCGCGCCGACCATCGAGATGGCCATGGGCAGGAACACGAGCGCCTTCGCGAACTTCTCGAACCGGCTGTGGTCCACGACCACCGCGTAGACCAGGCCGATGAACGTGGCCAGGAGCGGGGCCACCAGCACCCACAGGGCGGTGTTGCCAAGGACGAGCAGGAACGCCGGCTCGCTGAACGCCCTGATGTAGTTGTCGAAACCGATGAACTCGGAACCGTTGCGGTTCTGGAACGAGTTCACGATGGTGCGTGCGGCAGGGTAGAGCAGGCCGGCCACCAGGAGCAGCAGCGCCGGGCCGACAAATCCGCCTGCGATGAACCACTTCGACGGGTTCCGCCGCCGGTCCACCACGAAGAGGATCAGGGCCATCACCACGACGAACAGCGCGATCGCGATGACCATCAGCAACAGCTTGTGTACCGGGTCGTCCCCGGCACTCAGAAACCAGTCCACGGATCCTCCAGATCCTGGTCGTCGGCACCGGTCGTCGTCGTCCGGGCCTGGTCTCGGCCCGAGGGCGACGGAGGCGCGGGACACGAGGTCCCGCGCCTCCGCGCGTCACTCAAGACCGAGAACCGTGTGTCAGTTCTTGGGCCAGGACTCTTCGATCTTGTCCGTGACCTCCTGGCTGCTGGCGTCGGAGGCGAACCACTCGGTGATACCGGCCCAGAAGGACGCCGTGCCCACCTCGGACGGCATCAGGTCGGACGCGTCGAACCGGGCGACCGTCGCCGGGTCGGCCAGGATCTCCGCGGACAGGCGGTCGAAGTCCGTCGCGAGAAGCTCCGGGTCCAGCGCGTTGTTCGCGCTCACCCAGCCGCCGGCCGGTGTCTCCGCCGCCTTGGCGTTGGCCCAGTCCGGGCTCGACAGGTAGGTCTGGAAGGCCTGCACCTCGGGGCGGTCGGTGAACGCGCCGATGAACTCGCCGGCCACCAGGGTCGGCCGCTCGTCAGTGCTCATCGACGGCAGGTAGAAGGCGTAGACGTCGCCGTCGGGCGCTACCTCGGTGCCCTCCGGCCACTGCGTCGCGTAGAAGTTCGCGGCGCGGTGCATCCAGCAGTTGCCGTCGAGGATCGGGTATCCGGCGTCCGTCCATGGAGTCGTCGCGATCGAGTCGACCCCACCGAGGCCGCCGTTGACGTGGTCCGGGTTCTTGAGGATCTCGCCTGCGGTCTCCCACGCCTCGACGATCTGCGGGTCGTTGAACGGGATCTCGTGCTTGTACCACTGGTCGTAGACCTCGGGGCCCGCCGTGCGGAGCACCACGTCCTCGATCCAGTCGGTGCCCGGCCAGCCGGTGGCGTCACCGGACTCCACGCCCGCGCACCATGGCCGGGTCGCGCCTTCGTTGGTCGAGGCGATCTCCTCGGTGAGCGCCATCATGTCGTCCCAGGTCTCCGGGATCTCGTAGCCGGCCTCCTCGAACATGGACGGCGAGTACCAGACGTAGGACTTCACGTTCGAGCCCAGCGGCGCGGCGTAGAACGTGCCGTCGACGGTGCCGTACTCCTTCCATTCCTCGGACCAGAACTCGTCGACGTTGGCCTCGACCTGCTCCGGTGCGGGGAGCACAGCGTCGTACTGCGTCACCAGGGTGTTCAGCAGCCCGGGCTGCGGCAGGATCGCGATGTCCGGCGGGTTGCCAGCCTGGACACGGACGGGGAGCTGCGCCTCCATCTCGCGGGACGCCTCGTACTCGACGGTGACGCCCGTGCACTTCTCGAACGGCTCGTACGACGCCTGCTGGGTCTCCGCCTCCGGCTCGACGATCGTGGTGTAGACGGTGACCGTCTTGCCGTCGAGGTCGCCGAACTCTTCATAGACGCTGCAGTCGAGCGCGGGTGCGGCGGCGTCGCCGCCTCCGTCGTCACCGCTGCCCGCACCATCATCGGTGTCGGCACAGGCCGACAGGATCAGGGCCAGGCTCGCGCCGGCCGCCGCTAGGGCGACCGTGCGGCGCCTGGAAGCCATCCGGATAGTCATCTCGTGCTCCTCCACTGCTTCGTGGGCTCAGAACCCTCTGACGTGCGGGTACGGCCCGGCAGACTGCCAGGTTGCCCTTCCTCAACGCAACCGTGGTTCACGGTGCAATGCAAGCCCATACAGCATCACCTTGCATTACGAAATCGTTGCAATCGACCGTGCGATCCAAGCCGGGTGAAACCCGGGGTCGCCGTCGTGCAACGTGGAACCACGCACCGAACCGCCCGTCGGTGACGGGACGTAGGCTTGTGCCGCCAGATCCCTGGCGCGCCTACGGAAGGACGGACATGATCGAGCTGAGGACGCCGCGCGAGATCGAGGAGATGCGCCCGGCGGGACGCTTCGTCGCGGACGTGCTGCTCGCCGTCCGTGCCGCCGCTGGGGTGGGGGTGAACCTGCTCGAGCTCGACGAGGTCGCGCACAAGATGATCCGCGACCGCGGCGCGGAGTCGTGCTACATCGACTACCACCCGTCGTTCGGCGCCATGCCCTTCGGCAAGACCATCTGCACCTCGGTGAACGACGGCGTCCTGCACGGCCTGCCGTTCGACTACAAGCTCCGGGACGGCGACCTGCTCTCCATCGACTTCGCCGCGTCGGTGAACGGCTGGGTCTCCGACTCCGCGCTGTCGTTCGTGGTGGGCACACCCGCCCCCGCCCGCGCCGAGGCGGACGCGAAGCTGATCCGCACGACCGAGGTCGCCCTCTCCGCCGGCATCGCCGCAGCGCAGCCGGGCAAGAAGATCGGCGACATCTCCGCTGCGATCGCCGAGGTCGCGCACGCCGCCGGCTACTTGATCAACACCGACTTCGGCGGGCACGGCGTGGGGCGCACCATGCACGGCGACCCGCACGTGCCGAACGACGGGCGCGCCGGGCGCGGCTTCCCGCTCAAGCCGGGCCTCGTCATCGCCGTGGAGCCGTGGTTCCTCGAGACCACTGACGAGATCTACACCGACTCCGACGGGTGGACGCTGCGGTCCAAGGACGGTTCCCGCGGGGCGCACTCCGAGCACACGATCGCGATCACCGAGGACGGTCCGCTGATCCTGACGGCGCGCGACTGACCCTCGCCGAAGTAGAACCAGGGCGAAGTAGAACTCTGGCGAAGTAGAACTCCGGCGAGATAGAACCTCAGCGGGATCCGGTGTTCGCCAGAGTTCTACTTCGGGCCGGTTTTACCCTCGGTCCGGTTTTACCTCGGTGACTCAGATCAGGGTCTTCAGCGCCTGGATCACGCCGTGCTGCGTGATGTCCCCGACGGTCTCGTTGGCGATCGCCTTCACCTCGTCGGGCGCGTGCCCCATCGCGACGGCGCGCGCGGCCCAGCTCAGCATCTCGATGTCGTTCAGACCGTCGCCGACGGCGAGCGTGTTGTGCTGCGGGACGCCGAGCGCGGAGCGGACGTTCTCCAGCGACGTCGCCTTGCTCAGGAGCTGCGGTGTCACGTCGATCCAGTCCGCCGCGGCCTGCGTCGCGGTGACGCCGTGCCGGCGGAGCGGCTCCAGCAGGTCCAGCACGCCCGGACCCCGCAGGATCGCACGCGATGCGGGTAGCGCCCCCAGCCCGTCGACGGCCACCACCCGCTGTGCCCCGTTGACCTCGTGGGGCTCGAAGGTCCGGTTCACGCGATAGCCGACACCGATCTCCTCGACGCCGATCTGCACGTCCGGGAAGCGGCTCAGCGCCATCTGGGCCACCGGCCCGACGTCGAACGTCAGGACATCCTCGAGCATGTAGCCGTTGGTGCAGGTGTCGCACAGCCGTGCCGTCACAGCGCCGTTGGAGGCGACGACCCAGCCGTCGGTGATGCCCAGCTCCTTGGCGACCGGCAGGATGCCCGTCAACGACCGACCCGACGCCAGGACCACATGATGCTTCCGGCTGCGCACGAGCTGCACCGCCAGAACCGTCGGCTCGGGCACCCGCTGCCCGGTGACCAACAGGGTCCCGTCGATATCGAGGGCAACCAGATGAGGCGCGTCGTTGCGCACTCGCATGGACACCGGTTGGTCGTCCAGGATCATCACGTACCCCCATGGCACCGTGAGCGCCGTCACCCATCGACGGATCGGGCCCAAATGTACAGGCATTCGCCGGGTGATCCATACCTTTACACGGATAACTTTCACCCGCGGCATCAGCCGCTGGTCATTTTTACCCTCAAAGCAGGGATCTGAGCACTTCCACAACACCGTCGTCTTCGATCGAGCCGGTCACTTCGTCGGCCGCGGACCGCACGGTGTCCGACGCGTGGCCCATGGCCACGCCCCGACCGGCCCAGCGCAGCATGTCTATGTCGTTGCTGCCGTCGCCCACGGCGACGGTGTCCTCGGCCGCTATGCCGAGCTCCTTGCGTACTTCTTCCAGCGCGGACGCCTTGGTCACGCCCTGCGGGGCGATATCCATCCAGGCGGACCAGCCGACGGCGTAGGTCACGTCGTCGAACCCGAGGCGCGCGGCGATCTCATGGAACTCCGCGCTCGTCTCGCCGGGGCTGCGCACCACCACGCGTGTGACGTGGCCTGCCCAGAGTTCCTCGAAGTCGACCACGCGGTGCTCCCCGTTCAGCTCACCGTCGGGGAAGAGCTCGGTCATCCGGAAGCCTACGCCGACGTCCTCGACCGCGTAGCGGGCGTGCGGGAGCTCCTCCTTGAGCATGCGGAGCACCGGTTGCGGGTCGAACGTCTCGACCCGCTCCAGGGTGTAGCCCATGTCCGCCGTCGTATCGAGGCGCGCGGTGACCGCGCCGTTCGACGCGACGATCCAGGACTCCTCGATCTTCAGCTCCGCCGCGATGGGCGTCATGGCGATGAGCGACCTGCCCGAAGCCAGCACGACGTGGTGCCCTGCCGCCCGGACGGCGGCTACGGCATCTCGGGCGGCATCGGAGAGCACTTCGTCATAGGTGACGAGCGTGCCGTCGATGTCGAGGGCTACGAGCTTTCGATCGATGTTGCTGGGCACACCGGCAGCCTACCGACCCGCACGTGAACACCGGACGACCAGTGGCCCGAGATCGCCGGAATGTCAGATGATCCCTTCGGTCGAGAGGCGGATCAGCTGATGGGCTCCAGGGTCTTCAGGCCGCCCAGGTACGGACGCAGGGCCTCCGGGACGTGCACGGAGCCGTCCGGCTGCTGGTGGTTCTCCAGGATGGCTACGATCCAGCGCGTGGTGCCGAGCGTGCCGTTCAGGGTCGCGACGTTCCGGGTGGAGCCGTCCCCGGTACGCTCGCGGATGCCGAGGCGGCGCGCCTGGAACGTGGTGCAGTTCGACGTCGACGTGAGCTCCAGCCAGCGCTCCTGCGTGGGCAGCCACGCCTCGCAGTCGAACTTCCGGGCCGCCGAGGAACCGAGGTCGCCCGCTGCCGTGTCGATGACGCGGTAGGGCAGCTCGACCTTGGCCATCATGGCCTCTTCCCAGCCCAGCAGGCGCTGGTGCTCTGCCTCCGCGTCCTCCGGGGCGCAGTAGCTGAACATCTCGACCTTGTGGAACTGGTGCACCCGGATGATCCCGCGTGTGTCGCGGCCCGCCGAGCCGGCCTCGCGGCGGTAGCAGGCGCTCCAGCCGGCGTAGCGCATGGGCCCGTCGGACAGGTCCACGATCTCGTCGCTGTGGTAGCCGGCGAGGGCCACCTCCGAGGTGCCGACGAGGTACAGGTCGTCCTTCTCCAGACGGTAGATCTCGTCCGCGTGCGCCCCGAGGAAGCCCGTGCCCTGCATGGTCTCCGGCTTGACGAGGGTCGGCGTGATCATGGGCGTGAAGCCCTCCTGCACCGCCTGGTCCATCGCCATGTTCAGCAGCGCGAGCTCCAGGCGCGCGCCGATGCCGGTGAGGAAGTAGAACCGCGCGCCGGAGACCTTCGCCCCGCGCTTGGTGTCGATCGCACGCAGCCCCTCGGCCAGCTCCAGGTGGTCCTTCGGCTCGAAGCCCTCGGCCGCGAAGTCGCGGCGCTCGCCCACCTGCTTGAGCTCGATGAAGTCTTCCTCGCCGCCAGCCGGCGCACCCTCGATCACGTTCGAGATCGAGTACAGGACCCGCTCGAGCTCCTGCTCGGCCTCCGTCGCGGCGGCCTGGTGGCTCTTGACGTCCTGGGCGAGCTGCTTGGTGTGCGCCAGCAGGGCCTGCTTCTCGTCGCCCTGTGCCTGCGCCACCTTCTTGCCAAGGGCCTTCTGCTCCGCGCGCAGACTCTCGAACTCCGCCAAGGAGGAGCGGCGGCGCGCGTCGGCGTCGAGGGCCGCGTCCACCATGTCGGGGTCGTCGCCGCGGGCCACCTGGCTCGCGCGGACGACGTCTGGGTTGTCGCGCAGAAGTCGGAGATCGATCACGGGAGTGAGCCTATCGGCGCTGCCCTGTCGGCGTGGCCCGCAGCGCGACCATCGTGAGGAGCGGCACGGCCGGGATGAGCGCGATCATCGCGATCCGGAGGCCGAAGTCGTTGACCAGGGAGCCCAGGACGGCCATCACCCACATCGCCACGAGGGCCGGTCGCAGGAACTCCCAGCGCTCCTGCGCGCGGTCGAACCACGCAGGACTCAGCCGCAGCCGCCAGGCCGCGGGGCCGAACAGGGCCAGCCCGACCACCACGAGCACCAGCACGGTGACCCACACCGCCGGACCGCCGGTGATCGAGTTCAGTGCGTACAGGGCCTTGCGCAGCACCGTGGAGACCGCCTCGCCGTCGATCACCTGGCCCACGAACCGGCCGAGGTGCGAGCGGGAGTCGGGTGGCCGCAACCAGTCGACGATGCCGACGAGCGCCACCAGCCCGACGCCGGCCGCGCCCACCCCGAGGAACCGCCAGAACGTGAGCCGTAGCCCGGAGGCGGCCGTGCCGACCACCACGAACGCCGGGACGAGGACCAGCCCGCCGCCGAGGTCGGCACCGAGGGTCGGCCACACGTCGACCGCCATCGCGATGACGCCGACGACCGTCACGGCGAGGGTCGCCAGAATCCGGCGTCCGCGGCTCACGAGCAGCTGCGCCAGCGCCGCGGCGAGGACGATCGCCGCCACCGCGTACACCGAGAACGTGGGGTTGCCGAAGCCGTAGAACCGCGCCCCGAACGTCGGTGCCGAGCCGAGGGGCGCTGCCCGGTTGAGGGGCGTGCCGAACAGCGCGTCGAGCGTGAGCGCGACGAACGTGATGCCGGCGATCACCGCGGGTGCCGCCCACAGCGGTCGGCGTGGAGCGAGCAGGCTCAGCCCCGCGACGGCCGCCGTCACGAGCGCCGTGGCACCCACGATCGCGAGCACCGGCAGGTCGAACCGCCACCAGCCCGTCAGGGAGGCGAGGAACCCTCCGGCGGGAAGCGCCGCCAGCGCGGTCGCAGCGACCACGGCGAGTCGGCGCCACCCGTTCGGCACGGCGCTACGACGTAGTGCCCGTCCCTTCGACAGGTCCAGGACGGCGTGCCGGCGCGGCACCCACCAGCAGACCGCCGCGAGCGCGAGGCCCACCCAGAACGGCACGTCCACGAGCCAGATGTATGCGTCGCGGCGCACGTGGTCGCGGGCGGTCATGTCCGCGAGCTCGTCGGCGGTGAGCCAGGCCGATGCGGGACGCAACCCGCCGCGCAGCAGCGGCGTCGCGTCGATGTCGGCGGGCAGCGCCACGTCGGCGGCGTCGAGCACGGCCGCCGGGACGTCCATCAGGCGTGCCACGCCCTCCGTACGGGTCGCCGTGCTGGCCAGGTAGCGCGGCAGCCCCTCGTTGGCCGCGGACGGGCGCGTCATCGCCAGGCCCAGCTCGAGCGGGTGCTCCGGCACGGTCGCGACGTCGATCACCAGCACCGTCGTGTCCGCGGGGGCGGCGTCGAGCACGCGCCACACCGCGAGGTCGACGGCGGAGACGAGGTCGGCGCGGAGCTCCTCGATCTGCTCCTCGCCGTCGGGCTGGTTCTCCAGCGCCGCACGCCGTTCGACGTCCAGCAGCACGGAGCCGGCGTCCACGAACGTGACGGGGCAGTCCCACGCGTCCGAGCCCTCAGCAACCGCCGAGTCGAAGTCGTAGTACCTGCTCACGTTGCCGTCCCGGTCGGCGAGCGCCACCGCGGCCCCTGGGCCGACGGCCGTCGTGCACTCGTCGGCGAGGGCCGCACCGAGCGTGCCGGGGTGCGCCGCGTAGCCGGAACCGCGCTGCAGCTCGATGAACCGCTCCCACTGGTCGACGACGGCGGGCTGGTCACCCTTTGCCGGTGTCACGGAGACGTCGTTGCAGATCCAGTGGTTGTCGGCGTCGCGTTCGTCGGCCACCTCGGCCAGCCGACCCGCCGACAGGCTGAGCCAGCCGCTCTCCGGGCAGCGCGCCGCACGCCCGGTCGGCAGGGTGAGACCCGCGGCGTCGGCGCCGTCGGTCAGGAGGCCGTACAGCGTCGGTGCGGGTGCCGTACCGGTGTCCAGCGACGGCTGGACGTCGGTCCAGCGCAGACCCTGGGTGCCGATCACCACGACGCTGCCGCCCGGCGGCACGACAGGGTCCGCGGTGCTGAGCGAACCGGCCTCCTCGCCCGCCGCGTCGGCACCCGGCGCCGGCAGGACCGCCGCCGCGAACAGGAGGCTGAGCAGCAGCGCCCCCGACAGGGCCAGCACGGCGGACGGCACACCACGCACCGGCGCGGTGATCCGGCCCGCACCGCGGGTCCGCCGCGAGGTTCCCGGGCGGCGCGCGGAGACCTCGTGGGGTCCGGCCCGCCGCCAGCCGCGGGCGTCGAGGAACCGGATGACCAGGTCGGACCGGATCGCGAGCAGCGCGACGACGGCGAACGGCACGAGCAGGTAGAGCCCGCGCAGGCGGTCCCCGAGGAACGGTGCGGCATCGACCCCGGTCGTCACGAGCGCGACGGCGGCGACGACGCCGCCAGCGAGCCACTCCGGACGGGCCGGCCGGCGCGGGGCGGGGCGGCGCGCGCCGTCACCCAGCGCTGCGCCCTCACCAGCGCCGGCCGGCGTGCGACCGCGCACCACGTAGGCCGCGAGGCCGGTCGCGAGCACCAGCCCGGCCAGCGCGTAGAGCAGGAACGCCACGTCCGAGAACCCGTAGAAGCGGTCGGCGGTGGCGAGCGACGAGCCGAGCAGCGACCCCTGCAGCAGCGTGAAACCGGTGACACCGTCGATGGTGAACACCAGCCAGGTGACCCCCGCCGCGGCGACGGTGCTGCGCCACGGGGCCGGGGGAAGCACTCCGGACAGGCCCCGCACCGTGAGTGCCACGAGGACCGTCGCAGCGGTCAGCGACAGGGCCAGGCCGAACTCGGGCGCCGGCCAGACCCACCATCTCGTCAGCGTCGCCAGGATCGCCGCCGCCGGAGCCGAGACTGCGAGGAGCGTCGCGCTCAGCGCGAGCCGCTGGCGGTAGGGGCCGGGCTCCCGGCGCGGCCGCCCCGTACGTCGCGGCAGGACGAGCACCAGCACGGCGATCAGCAGGAACAGGACTATCGCACCGGCGAACGCGGGCACCTGCGCGGGGATCGTGCCGGCCAGCACGTTGATGTACTGCCGGTTCTCGACGGTGCGGGCGACGGTGGTCCGGCGCGGCTCGCCCACCTCGATCGGCATGCCGTCGATCGCGGGCTCCTCGACGGCCGGGCCCGGACCGGGCTCCTCCGCCTCGGGATCGGGGAGGGCACCGCCGGCCTCGGCCGCGGTGGCGGTCAGGTCGGTGAGCTGGACGAACCCGGTGCTGCGCGACGCGTCCGACGTCAGCCAGCGCACGCGCGGCCGGTCGACCACCCAGTCGACGACCACCTGCAGCCCCTGCTGCGTGAGCGGGGTGTCCGCGATGCCCGCCACGAGCACCCGGGTACCGTCCGGCAGGCCGGCCCGCAGGGTGCTCAGGGTGCTGTCGAGCTCGTCGAGCGCGGCGGCCCGCTCCGGGCCCTCGGGCAGGCTGCCGGCGTCGACGACGGTCACGGGGCACTCGGCGAGGACGTCGCTCCAGGCAGGATCGGACCCGGCCGCGTCCGTCGACGCGGAGGTTCCTGTCGCCTGCAGCGCCTCGAGCGAAGGGACGTAGCGCTCGACCGTGCCGTCCTCGCGGGCGAGCATCACGGCGGCGCCGGGTCCGACCGCCGTCGAGCAGGCGTCGGCCTCGGCGAGCATCTCGCCGAGGAGGCCGGGAGCCGGAGCCTCGGCGGGACCGACAGGCTCCTCGCCCTCCTCCGGGTCCTCCTCCTGCTCGGGAAGCTGGGCCCAGCCCTCGACCGTCGCGGCGGTCGGCGCGTCGCCCGCCGTCCCGACTGCCCGGGGCACCGGGGTGCACGACGTCGCCCCGCGCGCCTCGGGCGGCTGGCCGTCCCGCTCCTTCGGGGCGGGCGCGTCCGCGCGCTCCGCGCTCCCCGCCGAGACCGTCCGGGTACCGGCGGAGAGAGTCAGCCACGCGTCCAGCGGGCAGGTCGCCGGTGCAGCGGTGCGGACGTTGATCGAGGCGACCGAGCCGCCACCGATCATGTGCCACAGGTTCGGGGTGGTGCTGCGGGACACGTCCGTCCAGCGCAGACCGGCCACGCCGACCACCACCACGGGGGCGGCCGGTTCCGCGGCCGAGTCCGACCCGGCTGCGGGCCGGCCCCCGGGGGCCGGCTCGGACCCCGCGGCGAGCTGGGCCCGCGGCGCCGCCGAGGCGACCGCCGGACCCAGCAGGCCGAGCAGCGCCGCCACCACCATGACCAGGACTGCGGGCACGGCCATGGCTCGTGTGGAACGGGGATTCACCCGCCTAGGGTAGATGGCCCGGGCAGTCACGGTGCGCGGACCAGCAGGGCGCCGGGCTGGACATGGACGTCGATCTCGACGGCCCGCCCGAGGGGGTCACCGTCCACCTGGACCTCCTCACCAGCCGGTACCCGGATACGCGCCCGCTTGGCCTTGGTGTGGTCGATCCGGCCGAGCTTCTCCGGCAGGTCGTTGCGCACACCCACACCTTGCATGGCGATCTCGAACGTCAGCTGGGCCCAGCCGAGCACCCCGCCGCGGACGTCGACGGCTGCCACGTCGAGCACGCCGTCGTCGAGCACGGCGTCGGGCAGGAGGGTCACGCCACCCGGGAGTATCCCGACGTTGCCGACCATGATCGAGCGGGCGCGGGCCTCCACCGGCGGGCTGTCGTCGAGCTGGAGATGGGCCCGCATCCGCCGGGCCTGCAGGTGCGACAGCCCTGCCACGAAGTAGGCGATCCAGCCCACCCGCTTCTTCAGGTCGGCGTCGGTGGTGGCGACCATTGCCGCGTCGAAGCCGAGGCCCGCGATCACCAGGAAGATGTGCTCCCGCTCGGTGTCGGGCTCGTGGTCGGGCTGGTTGGGGTGGTCCCCGTTGCGCGGTGTGTCGGCGAACTCGGCCACCCGCAGCCAGCCGACGTCGATGGCGCGCGTGCGCCCGTGCAGGATCACGTCGAGGGCGCCGTCCACGCTGGTCAGCGGCAGCTCGAGGTTCCGGGCCAGGAGGTTTCCCGTGCCGACGGGCAGCACGCCCATCGGCGTGTCCACGCCGACCATGGCCTCGGCGACCGCCCGCACCGTTCCGTCGCCGCCCGCCGCGATGACGACGTCGGCGCCGTCGGCCAGCGCCCGCAGAGCCGGGCCCTTGCCCGGGTCGTCCACGGTGGTCTCGTACCAGAGCGGTTCCGGGAGACCGTGGGCGCTGCAGTGGGCGCGGACCTGGACCAGCAGACCCGCGGCACCCTGCTTGGACGGGTTCACGACCACCGCGAGCTGCGGCGCGGCCTCCGCGCTCTGCGGCGCCGCCCGACGGTGGTCCCGGCGCCGCATCCGCGCCTGCTGCGTCCAGGCCGCGGTGGCGACCGCCAGTGCCAGCAGAGCGACCGCGATCGCGGCAATCCCGAGCCAGACCTGCCACCCCATGGGATCAGGGTACGGGGCAGGCGTGCGGGTACCCGCTCATCAGCTACGGACGTTCGAGCCCGCGTGCCGCACCGCGTCGACCGCGCCGCGCATCTTGCGCGCGTTCACGGCCAGGAGCACGTCCCGATACTGGGCCGCACGGTGGATCTGGCCCTTGATGTCGTTCGACGAGGCACGGTGCTTGAGGTCGCACGGCACCTCGACGGCGACGTACCCCTTGCGCAGCAGGTCGATGGTCATGCCGGTCTCGACGCCCCAGCCACGCGCGAGCGGGGTGGCCGCCTCGAAGGCCTCGCGAGTGAGGCAGCGCATGCCGGACAACGGCTGGGACGGGCTCCAGCCCGTCATCGCCTCGATCGCCCGGCGGGCCGCGCCCACCACGATGCCGCGCCCGCCCGCGCCGGCCTGCTTGGGCAGCAGGGCGATCGCGAGATCGGCCACGCCCTCTCGGACGGGGCGCACGAGCGGAGCGGTGTTCACGGCGGTGTCGCCGAGGTCGCCGTCGATGAACATGAGGAGGCGCGGGGGGCGGCCGTCGGCGTCGCGCATCGCCACCACTGCCGCGCCCGTCTCCATCGCCGCGGCCTTGCCGCGGTTGTGCGAATGGCGCACTACGACGGCACCGGCGGCACGCGCGACATGCTGCGTGTCGTCCTCGGAGCCGTCGTCGACCACGAGCACGAGGTCGACATGGGGGATCGCACGCGCAGAGCGCACGGTGGCGGCAATGCGCTCGGCCTCGTCCTTCGCCGGGATGATCGCCGCAACCCGTTGGACGTTCTTACCTGCCTGAGCATTGCCGGGACGCGTGGTCTTCGCGACCGGGAGAGCGTTCACACCTGTCCTGCCTGAAGCGTCGATTTGCCTTGGTGGGTGGCCGGATAGTCCTTTGCTTGGTGAGTGCAAAGGTTTACCCCTGGAATCCTACTCCCTTGGTCCGCTAGTTGCCGAAACCTGGACCACACGTGGCGATCCTCGGTGACTGCCGACGCGTTCCGGGCCGCTCGCGCGCGCCCGGCCGGGGTGTCCGGACTAGCGCAGGGTGACCTGCCGAGAGACGATACCTGCTCTTGCGCGTCGCTCGTTCGCATCAAGCGGCTCCTTGATGGCAAGTGCTTTCGTGAGCTTCTCGCCGAGCTCCGTCGCCGGGCCCTCCAGATCTGCCGCCTCCGTACCCGTCGGCAGCTCCCAGACCGGCACGACCAGCCCGGACGCACGAAACGCTCCCACGAACTTCCCACCCGCGAGCCCTGACTCGCGCTTTGCGTGCAGGCGAGAGAGGGCGTCGATGAGGTCGTCCTCCGGCTCGGGACGTGCCCAGCGGAGGAACTCGCGCGTCATGCTGCACCAGTACGCCGACTCGACGGAGGACACCTTGACGGTCGGGATCGCGCCGTCGGCGGCGTCCTCGAGGCTCTCCTTGAGCTCCGGCGTGACGTCGGAGCTCGGGTCGAGCCAGAAGTCGAATGTCTCGTGCACCGTGGCCTCGAACGGGACGCTCAGGTCGAGCACGTCCTGCAGGCGCGGACCCGCGCCCGGCAGCTCGCCCGGCTCGACGGCGGTGCCCGGCTCGACCTCCAGCGCCTCGAGCAGCGCGGCGGCGAG
This sequence comes from Promicromonospora sp. NPDC023987, assembly GCF_040639055.1. Taxonomy (NCBI): domain Bacteria; kingdom Bacillati; phylum Actinomycetota; class Actinomycetes; order Micrococcales; family Promicromonosporaceae; genus Promicromonospora; species Promicromonospora sp. NPDC023987. Next base: position 15,031 of record NZ_JBEZZF010000078.1, read on the forward strand.
GTCACGGCTCACGTCACCCGATCCGAGGATGCCCTGCACGGCGAGCAGGATCGTGCCGTCGGCACGGTGCAGCGCCGTCCAGGCGCCCGGCAGCAGCGTCACGACGGTGACGTCGCGGGAGCCGTACTCGGCGGTCGTACGGGCCGTCGCGGTCGCTGACGGGACGATCTCGCGCATCGCGACCCAGTCGGTCTCTCCAGGGAGACCTTCGAAGGGCCGCAGCACGAAGTCGGAGGAGGGATTCTTGGCCATGCGGCGAGTGTATCCGCGTGCATGGGCTCAGATCTGTCCGGCCGGTGATGTTTTGGGAAGTGGTCCGTCGCCGTCTCCGTCACACGTCGACGGTGGGCCGGGCCGGACCGATGATGGAGCGGTGGAACCCTGGCTCGCCGCCCACCTGCCCGTGCTCGACCTCGCGCTCGACGCGGTGCGAGCGGTCCAGCGCGCAGCGGCGCGGGCCGGACGAGGGGCGGAGGAGGCCGACGAGCCTGCGCCGCCCGACCTCGCCCGGCTCGCCGCGGCGCTCGCCTCTGACCGGGTCTTCGCGCTCGACGGACGGGCCATGGCCGGGTTCGCCCCGCTCTCGGGCTTCTTCGCCACCGCCGACGGCTGGGTCCGCACCCACGCGAACTACCCGCACCACCGGTCGCGCCTGACGGCCCTCGTCGACCTGCCCGACGACGTCGGCAGGCCCGCCTTCGCCCAGCGCCTCACGGAGCTGTCGGGGCAGGAGCTCGAGGACCGCGCGGCCGGCCCGGTGGGCTCAGGGCGGCACGCCGGTGCGATCGTGGTGCGCGTACGGACGGAGCAGGAGTGGCGCGCCTCGGAGCCGGGGCGCGCGTCGTCGTCGGGCCCCCTGGTGCGCACGGGGCGACGGTCCGATCCTTCGACAGGCTCAGGACGGCGCCCTCCGACGGGCACGTCGCCGGGCGGGGCCTCGCCCCTGGCCGGCGTCCGCGTGCTCGACCTCACGCGAGTGATCGCCGGCCCCGTGGCCACGCGCACGCTCGCGCTGCTCGGGGCCGACGTGCTCCGCGTCGACCCGCCGGATCCCGCGGAGATCGAGTGGCAGCACCTCGACACGGGACAGGGCAAGCGCAGCACCGTCCTTGACCTACGGGACCCGCACGGCCGCCGTACCGCGCAGGACCTGCTGAACACGGCCGACGTGCTGGTCACCGGCTACCGGCCCGGCGCGATCGAGTCTCTCGGCCTCCGGGTGCCCAGCGGCGTGGTGACCGGAAGGGTGTCCGCATGGGGCGACACCGGGCCGTGGGCCGGCCGACGGGGGTTCGACTCGATAGTGCAGGCGGCCAGCGGCATCGCGCTGCTGGAGGGCCGGGACGGGGCGCCCGGTGCGCTCCCCGCCCAGGCCCTCGATCACGCCTCCGGGTATCTGCTCGCCGCCGGGATCGTGGATGCGCTCACCCTCCGGGACGACGGGCCGGGCCGCGACGTGTCGGTGTCGCTCGCGCGTACCGCCGCCTGGCTGCTGGACCTGCCGGGACGCGACCCGCTGCATCCGGCCGCCGCGGTGCCACGCCGTGCTGAGCCTGCCGACGCACGACGCGCCGAGCCCGCGGAGGGACTCGCGACCGAGACCGTGACCCACGGGCGGGTCACCACCGCGCGACCGGCCCTCCCGGGGTACGACGACTACGCACACCCGGCACACCGGTGGGGCCAGGACTCTCCGGCCTGGCGCACCACGCCGTCGAGGTAGAGCCCGGCCGGACGGAGAGGGTCAGGCGCGCACGCGGCTGCGGCGGGCGACCAGGAGCGAACCCGCACCGCCGATCACCAGCGCGCCGGCCGCGGCCGTGAGGGCGGCAGCCTCCGCACCGGTCGTGGCGAGCCGGACCGGGGCGTCGAGGGTGGCCTCGGTGAGCGGGGAGGCGTCCTGCTCGACCACCGCTGCCCCGTCGACCGGGACGTAGGCAGTGAACTCGGCCCCGGCGGTGTCGGCCGCCGTCGGCCTGCCCTGCCACTGCTGCCCCGGTGCCTGCACGGCCACCTGCGGCTCGGACGTAGCGGCCACGACAGGTGTCCCGGCCTCCTCGGGTGCGGCAGTCTCCGCGACCGCCGGCGCTGCCTCCTCGGCCGGGGCGGCCTTCTCCGGGGCCGCGGCGACCGGCTGCTCGGCGGTCTCGACGGGCTCCTGCTTCGGGGCGGGCGCGCCGGCTTCGTTCACGTACTCCCGCACGGCCTCGCGTACCTGCTCACGGTCGTCCTCGTCCCAGCCGGAGCGAGCCTGGCTCTCGTCACGGTCGCAGTCGGCCTGCTGGGACCCGTACCGCGGCATGTCGTAGTTCGGCTCGCTGTAGCTGGCCGGCTCGTACGAGCGCGGGGCGACAGAGGAGTCGTGGGCGCCGTCGTACCCGCGGTCCCGGTCGTGACCGTCGTAGCCCTGGTAGCCGCCGTAGCCCTGGTGACCGTCATCGCCGCCGCCACCGTGGGCCATCGCGGGGCCGGCGACCGCTGTCGCCGCGGTGGCGAGCGCGATCGTCGCCACGACGCGCGAGGCCGTGGACGTGGCGACGGACGAAGGCTTGACGGCGGCGTGCTTCATGGGAGCTGCTCCAGCTGGTCGGCTACAACGGCCCGGAACCCGGGGGACGCGACGACGCTACCGGATCACGAATAGCAGTAAAAGGGGTAGACCGGAGAAAACCGATCGGATGGTAACGATTGCATAACAACAGGCAAGAGAATGGAACCTTCTCATAGCGCCGTAAAACGTAAACAAGGTGGAGCGCCAATGGCGCTCCACCTTGCTACGTCAAGGAAGAGGCTGGGGTCCTCTCGGAGTTCGGGTCAGGAAAGGCCGCTCAGCAGCCCACCGGTGACGCCGCTGACGGCACCGCCGGTCACGCCGTCCACTGCGCCCGTGACGCCGCCGACGGTGTCCTTCACCGCGCCGCCGGCGACACCCTTGACGGTGCTGTCGACGGTGTCCACGACAGGCTTGGCGACGCCGTCCACGACGACGTCCTTCACGACGGGCTTCGCGACGCCGTCCACTACGACGTCCTTGACCAGCGGCTTCGCGACGCTGTCCACGACGGTGTCCTTGACGACCGGCTTCACCACGTTGTCGACCACGTTGTCCTTGACGACACCCTGGACGACACCGCCGAGGACGACGTCCCCGACGACAGGCTGGGCCACGCCGTTCACGACGCTCGGCACGACGTCGCCGGTCACGGTGCCGACGGCACCCGGCACGGTGGAACCCGCCACGTGGCCGACGGCCGAGCTGGCGCCCGGCACGACGTTGCCCCGCACGGAGCCGACGGCGCCCGGAACGATCTCCGTGACGGCCGGCTTGACGACGCCGTCGACGGCGACGTCGCCCACGACGGTCTCGACGGCGCCCGCGGCGGGCGTGGTGACCTTGGCCACGACACCCGGCACGCCCGCGACAACGCCGGGCACCTGCGACACGACGCTGTTGACGAGGCTGCCCACGCCGCCGAGCACGCCCGGCAGGGTGGCGGCCAGGCCGGCGGCCGGGCCGGTCACGCCGCCCACGACGTTCGGCACGTTGCGGATCACGTCGGCCACGGTGGCGGGCACGTTCTCGACCGCACCGGACGCGACGCCGGTGACGGTGCCGGACGCGTTCTCGACCACGCCGCCGGTCACACCGGAGGCGACGCCGGTCGCGGTGCCGACGACGTTGCCGCCGAGCACGTTGGCGAGCGCCGAGTGGGCGGTACCGGTCACGCCGGAGACGGCCGAACCGTTGGTCACGCCACGCACCACGCTCGAGACGGCCTGGGGCGTCGCGCCCTGGACGGCACCCGACACGTACTGGGCCGGCTCGTAGTTCGGCGCGAGGGCCGTGGTGGGGGCGATCGAGGCGGGCAGCTTCTTGGCCACCGCGTCGGCCGCGGGGACGGTGTCGGTCAGCTCGCCGAGGTCGATCGACGTCGAGGAGAGGGCGGGGAGGCCTGACTTGAGGCCCTCGGCCGTCGCGCCGACGTCACCGAGGGAGTCCAGCGGCGAGGCGTCTGCCGCCATGGCCGGGGCGGCCATGCTCGTGGCCGCGGTTGCGATGGCGACGGTCGCGATGGTCCGCGCGCCCGCCGATGCGGTCTTCTTCTTGTGTGCTGCGTGCTTCAAAAGGTGCTCCAGCATCTCGTTGCGCATATGCGCGTTCGGTCCTTGAGCCCCCGAACCTAGCCCTCACCACCGGGTGAATAAAATCACCCTTGTTACGATCGTGTAACAAAGACCGAATTGGCCTCGGAAAGCCAGTCCGTCCGGCTTTGTTCCGCCAGTTCTCGCCAGCAGCGTTATCGGCGGCCGGGCCGGCCTGCGTCTCGCTGGGCGGACGCCTGCATCGTCAAGGCCTCTGCGCCGTGGACGAGTGCGGCCTCGGCGGCCTTCGCCTCGGCCGTGGCCTTCGCCCGGACCGCGACGATCTTGTCGTGCAGCTCGGCGTGCACCCGCTTGCGCACCTCGCGCGCGATGACGTCGGCGTCAGCCTCCCCCGGGGCGTGCTCGCCCCGTGCGGCCAGCTCCGCGGTGAGCCGGTCGACGGCGTCGGCGACCTCCGCGACCACCCGGACCTCCGCCTCGTCGAGGAGGGCGACCACTGCGGCGTCGGCCTCCCGGCCCAGCCGGGTCTCCTCGAAACGCCGGGAGGCGCGGTCCACGATCCCCTGTGCCTGCGCGACGACGTCGTGGGCCACGGCGGGTGCGTGCGCCTTCAGGGTGGCGAGGTCGAAGAGCAGCACACCCTCCACGTCGGCCACGCCGGGGTCGACGTCGCGGTGCAGCGCGAGGTCGAGGATCACGAGCGGCCGGGGCTCCGGCTCGTCGCCCGCCCGGTCCGCCGCGCGCTCCCGCGCCCGGACCAGCGCCGCGGCGTCCAGGACGTGACCGAGGCTCGCCTCGGGGCCGTCCTCGCTCGTCAGGCCGCGGAGGTGGGTCTCGACGGGCGAATCCTGAGCCTGCGGAACGTCGGCCGCCGTGGGCCCGGCCGGCGCACGACCGCGCGCGCCGCTGCAGCTGACCACCAGGTCGGCGTCGGCCAGCGCTTCGACGAGCGAGTCCACCGGCTGCACGCCGTGCGACTCGGCGAACACCCCGGCACGGCCGGACTGCGAGTAGACGCGGATGTCGTCGCAGCCGCGGGCCCGGAGGGCGGCGACGGACGCACCCGCGTAGGAGCCCGTGCCGATGAGCACGGCCCGCGTGCCGTCCCACGGCGGCACCTCGCGCTCGGCGAGGTCCAGGGCGAGCGCGACGACCGACCGGCCCGCGGCACCGAGCTCCGTGTCCGTGCCGACCCGCTTGGAGGTGCGCGACGCCGTCTGGAAGAGCAGCTCGAGCGTCTTGGACGTGGTCTCCTGCTCACGGGCGACGACGAGCGAGCGCTTCACCTGGCCGGCGATCTCCCGCTCGCCCACGACCATGGCGTCGAGGCCCGACGCCACCGCGAACAGGTGCTCGGTGACCTCCGGCCCGGTGCGGACGGTGAAGCTCCGGGCCGCGACCTCGCCGGTGACGCCGGACGCGTGGGCCACCAGCTCGGCCACGTGCCGCGTCGCGTGCCGGACGCTGTCGCCGCTGAGCGGGGCGTCCACGTCGAGATAGAGCTCGAAGCGGTTGCACGTGGAGATCACGACGGCACCCGCGACCGGGCCGCACGTACCGACGACGACGCGACCCACTGACGACGAGCCCGTGGACAGGCGTTCCAGCGCGTCGAGGTCGAGCTCGCGGTGGCTGGCGGTGAGGGAGAGGAGAACCACAGTGCTCCAACTTTATGCACCCCGGCCCGGCAAGGCAGAATCGGGAAGCGTGAAGTCCACCACGATCGCCCCTACCCATCCGCTCGCCGACGGGCGGACCTCTGCCGCACCCCTGGTGCAGGCCCTCCGGGGTGACCGGCCTGGTCGCACGCCCGTCTGGTTCATGCGCCAGGCCGGCCGCTCCCTGCCCGAGTACCGCGAGGTGCGCCAGGGGACCGACATGCTCGAGGCCTGCCTGCGGCCCGAGCTTGCGTCGGAGATCACACTGCAGCCCGTGCGCCGGCACGGGGTCGACGCGGCGGTCTTCTTCTCCGACATCGTGGTGCCGCTCAAGCTCGCCGGGGTCGGCGTCGACATCGAGCCGGGCGTCGGCCCGGTCATGGACCAGCCCTACCGCACCGCCGACGACGTCGCGGGGCTCGTGTCCCGCGCGCTCGACCCGGCTGCCCTCGACCCGATCCGGGAAGCCGTGGCGCTGACCGTCGCCGAGCTGGGCACGACGCCGCTGCTGGGCTTCGGCGGTGCGCCGTTCACGCTCGCCGCGTACCTGGTCGAGGGCCGGCCGTCGCGCGACCACCTGGCCGCCCGCACGCTGATGCACGCCGACCCCGCGACGTGGGACGCGCTGGTGACGTGGACCGCCGACCTCACCGGGGCGTTCCTCCGGGCGCAGGTCGAGGCGGGAGCGAGCGCCGTGCAGCTGTTCGACTCCTGGGCCGGGTCGCTCTCGCTCGCGGACTACACCGCCCGCGTCGCCCCGGCGTCGACCCGGGCGCTGGCCTACGTCGCGGACACCGGCGTGCCCGGCATCCACTTCGGTACCGGCACCGAGCACCTGCTGCCCGCCATGCGGTCCGTGCTGGTCTCGGCCGGGATCACCGACCACGCCGTCGGCGTCGACTACCGGACGCCGCTCGACGAGGCCGCTGCCCTGCTGCCAGGGGTCCCCCTGCAGGGGAACATCGACCCGGCCCTGCTGGGCGCGCCCTGGGAGGTCCTGGAGGCGCACGTGCGGGACGTGGTCGCCCGGGGGCGCAAGGCCGAGGCGCACGTGGTCAACCTCGGCCACGGCGTTCCGCCCGACACGGACCCGACCGTCCTGACCCGCGTGGTCGAGCTGGTGCACTCGCTGTGACCCGGTCGCTGACCGGGACGGCGACGGCCGCGGCGGCCGTCGTCGTCGCCGCCGCCGCCGACCATGTACCTGCTGCCAGGATCGGGTCCCGACCGGCAGCAGGTACATGGTCAGCTCGGTGACCACGCAGAGCTCGGTGACCAAGCGGAGCGAGGCGGCCGACGCCGTCGTCGTCGGGGCCGGGATCGGCGGACTGGTCGCCGCGCACACGCTCGCGGCGCGCGGGCTGCGCGTGGTGGTGCTCGAGGCTTCGGAGCGGGCCGGCGGGCCGGTCCGGGGCGGGTCGTTCGCGTCTCTGCCCGACGTTCCGCTGGACCTGGGGGCCGAGTCGTTCGCGGTGCGGGGTGGCGCGGTCGAACGGCTGTCGGAGGAGCTCGGGCTGCCGGTCGAGGCACCCGCGGGGCTCCCGGCCTGGGGTTACGCCGCCGGGCGAGCCTTCCCGTTGCCTGCCGCCGGCGTCCTGGGTATCCCTTCGCGTCCGTGGGCAGCGGACGTGCGGCGCGCGATCGGCTGGCCGGGCGTGCTGCGCGGCGCGCTGGACCGCGCGCTGCCGGCCCGGTTCGTCGACACGACCGATCTCGGGACGTTCGCGCGGTCGCGGCTCGGGTCCCGGGTCGCGGACCGGCTGGTGACCCCGGTCGCGGCGGGGGTGCACTCCGCTCCGCTCGACCGGCTCGACGTCGCCGCTGTCGCACCAGGGCTGCTGGACGCCTACTCGCGGACCGGGTCCCTCTCGAGGGCCGTGGCAGCGCTGCGCGCGGCGGCTCCCCCTGGCTCCGCGGTCCGCGGGATCGACGGCGGGATCCACTCGCTGGTGGACGCCTTGGCCGAGCGGCTGGACGTGCGGTTCGGCGCGCGGGCGGTCGGCGTCGAGCGGGCGGTCGGCGGCGCGCGGGCGGTCGGCGTCGAGCGGGTGACCGGCGGCGAACGGGCGACCGAAGAGGCCAAGGGCGGCCGCGCCGACTGGCTGGTGAGGGTCGAGGGCGGTCCGATGCTGCGAGCGCCCCGCCTGGTGCTGGCGACTCGTGCCGAGCTACCCGTCAACGGTGCCGAGATCGGTCGGTTGCTTCGAGATCGGTCCATCGATGGACCGGAGTAGTGGGAACCGACCGCAGTCGAAGCGGGCGCGCCGCCGGCCCCCCAGGCCCGCGCCCGCAACCGGCAGGGGACGCGG
>NZ_JBEZZF010000079.1:0-22997 GCF_040639055.1 Promicromonospora sp. NPDC023987
CGAACGGAACATGCTGAGCGGGACCTGAGCTGTAGGCGTGCACGGACAGGAAGTCGGCGGGCAGGTCCTCGACCAACGAGCAGGCTCACCACCAGAAGGGCTCGGCGGCAGGGGGCGTCAGTACTCGCGCGTCGGCAGCGCTTCCTTGGCGGCGGCCTGGTCGAAAGCCTGGTCCTCGACGACGATGCGCTTCTCGACCTCTTCGCCGGCGATGACCTTCTGCGCGACCTCCGCGAGGTCCGGCCCGAGCAGCGGGTTGCACTCGACGATGTAGTTGATCTTGCCGTCGACCAGCGCCTGCATGCCGTCCTTGACGGCGTCGATGGTGACGATCTTGATGTCCTCACCGGGCTTCAGTCCGGCCGCCTCGATGGCCTCGATCGCGCCGAGCCCCATGTCGTCGTTGTGCGCGAACACGAGGTCGATGTCGTCGTGCTTGTTGAGGAAGCCCTCCATGACGGTCTTGCCCTCGGCCCGCGTGAAGTTGCCCGTCTGGCTGTCGATGATCTCGATGTCCGAGCCCTCGATGGCCGAGGCGAACCCTTCCTTGCGGTCGATCGCCGGGGCGGCTCCCGTGGTGCCCTGCAGCTCGACGGCCTTGTAGCCCTCGCCGTCGTACTGCTCGACGACCCACTCGCCGGCCATCTCCCCCTCCTTGACGAAGTCCGAGCCGATGAACGACTCGTAGAGGGTCTCGTCGCTCGAGTCGACGGCGCGGTCGGTGAGGATCACGGGGATCCCGGCCGACTTGGCCTCCTGGAGCACGGCGTCCCAGCCGGTCTCCACCACCGGGGAGAACGCGATGACGTCCACGCCCTGGGTGATGTAGGAGCGGATCGCCTGGATCTGGTTCTCCTGCTTCTGCTGCGCGTCGGAGAACTTGAGCTCGAAGCCGTTCTCCTCGGTGAGCGTGTCCTGGATGGACTTGGTGTTGGCGGCGCGCCACCCGGACTCGGCGCCCACCTGCGAGAAGCCGAGGGTGATGACGCCGTCGTCGGCGGCCGGCTCCCCGCCGCCTCCGGGCTCCGCGGTACCGGCGTCCGAGCTGCACGCACCCAGCGTGAACAGCGCGGCCGCCGACACCGCGGCCAGGATGGTGCGGGTCAGGGTAGTGCGTGCCATGTCTCCTCCTTGAGATCCCGCACGACTGCGTGCGGGGTTAGCGGCGTGTTTGCCCGAGTGGAATGTTAGCGCTCACATGGACGGTCCGGTAGGGGCCGACGTCACATTCGAGTAACGAGTTCCCACGGTTTCCCCCAGGGGAGAAATAGTCCGAATTGTGACCTGGCGCTGCCCGCAGCCCGGTCGCCACCGAGTCCGTCGCGCCCGGGAATCATCCTCACGGCGGATCACCCGGGCGGGCCGGCCGTGGTCTGCTGGACCCCTGCCAGCAGCCGTCCGCCACCCGCCCGCCACCCGTCCTCGAGGAGTCACCATGGATCTCAGCCTCGCCGAGGAGTACCTCCTCCTTGCGCTCGACGACACCTCGGGCCGGCCCCGGCTCAGCTCCCAGCACCTTCAGTTCGCACTGGCCGGTGCCTCGGTCGCCGAGCTGACGCTGCGCGGTGCGCTCGACGTGTCGGACGGCGCGGACGGTGGCCGCAAGGGCCGGTTCCGCGTGACCGGCCGGGCGACGCCGTCGGACCCGCTGGGCCGCGAGGTCCTCGAGCTGATGCATGAGCGCAGGCCCAAGGACGCGATCCGGAAGGCAGGGCAGGGCGGCTTCGCCAGGAAGTTGCGCGAGTCGGTGCAGCACGGGCTGGCCGCTCGCGGCGTGCTGCGGGAGGAACAGGTCAAGGTGCTCGGGCTGTTCCCCAGCACCACCTGGCCGGCGCACGACCCAGCCCCGGAGGCCGCCGTCCGCGAGCGCGTGCTGACCGCCCTGACGACGAGCGGGACGCCGGACGGGCCGACGTCGGCCCTGGTCTCGCTGCTGCTCGCGACCGACCTGATCCGCAAGGTCTTTCCCGGCCAGGACCGCCGCGCGCTGAACCGCCGCGCCAAGGAGATCGCCGAGTCGGAGTGGGCAGGTGCCGCGGTGAAGCGGGCGATCGACGACGTCAACGCCGCGATGGTCGCGGTGATGGTGACGACGACGGGCGCGGCAACGGCGGGCAGCTGACCCCGGTCGTTGAGTGCGGGCTATCTGTTGCCCGGACGGCTCCGAGCCGACAGATGGCCCGCACTCAACGAAAGGGCGTCGGGGTCAGAGGGACTGGGCCAGGCGGTAGTAGGCCTGGTTGTGGCGCACCTGGTCCGCAAAGCCGCGGCGGGTCGTGTCCTCGTCGATCACCAGCAGCTCCGTACGCGCGATGTTCGCGAACACCTCGAACGCCTCGATACCCGCCGCCGTCGACATGACGGTGTGGTGCGCACCGCCGGCCGTCAGCCACGACTCGGCGGAGGTCTCGAACGACGGCCGCGGCGCCCACATCGCGCGGGCGACCGGCAGCTTCGGCAGGTCGCGCGGCGGGGTGACGACGTCGACCACGTTGGCCGTGAGGCGGAACCGGTCGCGCATGTCGGCGAGCGACACGACGACGGCACCCTCGACGGCGTCGGCCGAGAAGACCATGCGGACCGGGTCCTCCTTGCCGCCGATGCCGAGCGGGTGGATCTCGATCCGCGGCTTCGAGGTGGTCAGAGACGGGCAGACCTCGAGCATGTGCGCGCCGAGGATGAGCTCGGAGCCCGGGGTGAGGTCGTAGGTGTAGTCCTCCATGAGGCTCGCGCCCCCGGGGAGGCCTTCGCCCATGACCTTGGCCGCACGCACCAGGACCGCTGTCTTCCAGTCGCCCTCGGCGCCGAAGCCGTAGCCCTTCTCCATGAGCCGCTGGACCGCCAGGCCGGGAAGCTGGCGCAGCGCGCCCAGGTCCTCGAAGTTGGTGGTGAACGCCTTGGCGCCCGCCGCCTCCAAGAACCCCTCCAGCGCGAGCTCCTGGCGTGCGGCGTAGCGCAGGGAGTCGTGCCGCGCGCCGCCCGACCGGAGCTCGGCGGCGACGTCGTACCGCTCCTCGTACTCCGCCACCACGGCGTCGATGGCGGTCTCCTCGACGGCGTCCACCGCTGCGACCAGGTCGTTCACGGCCCAGGTGCTCACGGAGACGCCGAACCGCAGCTCGGCCTCCGTCTTGTCGCCCTCGGTGACCGCCACGTTGCGCATGTTGTCGCCGAAGCGGACCAGCTTGAGCTCGTGCGTCGCCGCCCAGCCGGCCGCGCCGCGCACCCAGGTGCCCACGCGGCGCGTCACCGCCGGGTTCGAGACGTGCCCCACCACGGTGGTCCGCACGACGCCGAGCCGTGTCGCGATGTACGCGTACTCGCGGTCGCCGTGCGCTGCCTGGTTGAGGTTCATGAAGTCCATGTCGATGTCGTCCCAGGGGAGCTCGACGTTCGCCTGCGTGTGCAGGTGCAGCAGCGGCTTGCGCAGCGCGTCCAGCCCTGCGATCCACATCTTCGCGGGGCTGAAGGTGTGCATCCAGGTGACGACGCCCAGCACGTTGTCATCGCCGTTCGCGTCCAGCATGGCCCGGCGGATGGAGACCGAGTCCTTCAGGACGGGCTTCCACACGACCTTGACCGGCACGTCCGACGACGCGTCCAGCGCCCGGGCCACCTCCTGCGACTGCTCCGCGACCTGCGCGAGGGTCTCCTCGCCGTAGAGGTCCTGGCTCCCGGTGAGGAACCAGACCTCTCGGTCCGCGTAGGGCTTGCTCATCTCTTTCTTCCTTTCGTCGTGGGCGCGATCGTCGCGACGACGCGCCCGTTCGAGGCGCGACGCGCGCGCCCACGGCCGAGGCGGAGGGTCAGTGCTGGCCGTAGACGTTCTGGTAGCGGTCGTAGAGGGAGTCGATGTGCTGCTGCTCGATCGGGACGGGCTCGCCGAGCTGGCGGGAGATGTGCACCGTGCGGGCGACCTCCTCGACCATGACCGCCGCCTTCACGGCGGCGCGCGCGTCCTTGCCGATGGTGAACGGGCCGTGGTTCCGCATCAGGACGGCGGGGCTGCGGTGGCCGCGCAGGGTCTCCACGATGCCGCGGCCGATCGAGTCGTCACCGATGATCGCGAAGGGGCCGACGGGGACAGGACCGCCGAACTCGTCGGCCATCATCGTGAGCACGCAGGGCACCTCCTCGCCGCGCGCGGCCCAGGCCGTCGCGTACGTGGAGTGCGTGTGCACCACACCGCCCACCTCGGGCAGGTGCCGGTACACGTAGGCGGCAGCCGCGGTGTCCGACGACGGCGCGCGCGTACCGTCCACGAGGTTGCCGTCCAGGTCGCAGACCACCATGCCCTCGGGGGTCAGGTCGTCGTAGGAGACGCCGGACGGCTTGATGACGAACAGGTCGGCGCTGCCGTCGGGCGTGCCAGGGTTCGGCACGCGCTGCGACACGTTGCCGGCCGTCCATACCACCAGGTCCCAGCGCGGCAGCTCGGCGTGCAGGTCCGAGACCACCACGCGGACGCGCGCCACCTCGTCCTGGACTGCCTGCGGGTAGTCGGCCAGGGCCTTCGTCGGGGTGCTCGCGCTCATCGTCCTGTCTCCTGCGTCGTGTCTCGGTTCGGGAGCGATGCGACGGCGGCGCGCTCGATCGCGAGCCCCGCGCCGTACCGCTCCAGGAAGGTGCTGAATCCGGCCACGTCGTCGGCGTCGGGCTCGACGACGTCGAGGGCTGCGTCCGCGAAGACCTCGGCGCCCAGGTAGGTCCCGAGATCCTGCTCAGGGGCGGCCGCACCGGCCGCGGACGCCCGGTAGGCGGCGAGCACCGCGATGCCCCAGGCGCCGCCCTCGCCGGCGGTCCGGCCAACGGCGACCGGGGCACCGAGCGCGGCCGCCAGCAGGCGCTGGGCCACGCCCTCGGTCTTGAACAGGCCGCCGTGCGCGAACATCGCGTCCAGCTCGACCTGCTCCTCGGCCAGCACCCGCATGCCGAGGCTCAGGGTCCCGAACACGCTGTAGACCTGCGTCCGTGCGAAGTTGCCGAGCGTGAGCCGGCTGTCGGGCGTGCGGGTGAACAGCGGGCGACCCGCCTCCAGCCCGGTGATCGGCTCACCGGACAGGTAGTTGTACGCGAGCAGCCCGCCGCCGTCGGCGTCGCCGTCCAGAGCGGAGCGCAGGAGCGCCTCGAAGACGGCGCCAGGCTCCGCGGGCTGCCCCAGCGCGGCGGCGAACTGGCCGAACAGCTCGGCCCAGGCACCCAGCTCGCTGGCGCCGTTGTTGCAGTGCACCATCGCCACCAGGTCGCCGGCCGGCGTGGTGACGAGATCCAGCTCCTCGTGCACCCGCTCCAGCGCCTTCTCCAGGACCACCATCGCGAAGATGCTGGTCCCCGCGCTGACGTTGCCGGTGCGGGGCGCCACGGAGTTGGTGGCGACCATGCCGGTGCCGGCGTCGCCCTCGGGCGGGCACAGCGGGATGCCCGGCCGGAGCGTGCCGGTCGGGTCCAGGAACGCCGCTCCCTCGGCGGTCAGCGCACCGGCGTCGGCGCCGGCCGGAAGGACGCGCGGCAGCAGGTCAGCGATGCTGCGCCCCGGTCCGCGGTCCGCCAGCAGCTCGTCAAGCTGGTCGAGCATCCGCCGGTCGTAGTCCTTCGTCACCGGGTCGATCGGGAACATGCCCGAGGCATCGCCGACGCCGAGCACCTGCTGCCCGGTCAGGCGCCAGTGCACGTAGCCGGCCAGCGTGGTGAGGTGCCGCACCCGCGGCACGTGCGGCTCGTCGTCGAGGATCGCCTGATGGAGGTGCGCGACCGACCAGCGCAGCGGGATGTTGTAGCCGAACAGCCCGGTCAGCTCGGTCGAGGCCCGCTCTGTGGTGGTGTTGCGCCAGGTGCGGAACGGTACGAGCAGCTCGCCCGCGTCGTCGAACGCCAGGTAGCCGTGCATCATGGCCGAGACGCCGATCGCGCCGAACGTCGTCGGCCGCACGCTGTACCGGTGCTCGACGTCGGCCAACAGCGCTGTCACCGAGGCCTGCAGACCGGTCGCGACGGCGTCCAGGGAGTAGGTCCACACGCCGTCGACGAGCTGGTTCTCCCAGTCGTGGCTGCCGCTCGCCAGCGGCGCGTTGTCCGGGCCGATGAGGCATGCCTTGATCCGGGTGGAGCCGAGCTCGATACCGAGAGCGGTCCGTCCCTGCTCGATCGCCTCCCGGAGGCTGGTGAGTCGTCCCGCTCCGTCGTCCTGCCGCTCCACCATCGTGGACCGCTCCGTCCTGCCCGCATCGTCGCGAGGCGTCGTTCGTGTCACCGTCGGTCGAACCTCACGGTAGGCCGACCGCTTACCTGTCCACGGCGATGTTAGCGCTCACACGATACGTTACGACAATCGGCCGGCGACAGGTCCGCCTCGAACATGATCTGGGGCACCGAACCGAGCGCGGTTCGGTGCCCCAGGTCATTCTCGAAGCGGACCGACGGGCTCGTGCTCCCCGCCCGATGGTCCGGAGCTCCAGCCCCCAGCGGGGCCGGCGGCCAGGTCAGCCGTTGACGGTGAAGCCTTGCTCCTCGCCGTACCGGACGTTCTCCGCCTGCCATTCGGCGAGACCGTCCAGCAGCGACGTCTTGTCGAGGTAGGCCTGGCCTACCGTGTCCGAGAAGATGCTGTTCGCGTACGACTGCCACGGCAGGTAGCTCCAGCCTTCGACGACGTCGTCCGCACCCGCTGCGAGCACCTCGTTGATCTTCTGGCCGCCGAAGTAGTCGGACTCGTAGCCCAGGAACTCCTCGGAGCCCAGCTCCGCGACGGTTGCCGGGAACCCGCCCGTCTCCATGAACACGCGGATGCTCTCCGGGTCGCTGTTGAGCCACTTGAGGAAGCCCGCGGCGAGCACCTTGTCGTCGCTACCGGCCGGGATCACGTCCGCCGAACCGCCGTTCTCGGCGTTGACCGGAGTGCCGTCGTAGGTCGGCATCGGGGCGATGCGCCACGCGCCGTCGCCGTCCGGCACGCCGTCCTCGAAGATGCCGGGCATCCAGGCGCCCACGACCATCGAGGCGATCGTGCCGTCCCCGAGCGCCTGGTACCACTCGTCGCTCCAGCCGGTGATGTCCGACATCAGCTCCTCGTCGATCAGCTGCTGGTACATCTCGGCCCACCGAGTCGTACCTTCGTCGGCGAGGTCGATCGTGACGGTGTCGCCTTCGACCTGGAACGGCTTGCCGCCGGCCTGCCAGATCATCGACGTGACGGTGCCCGGCCCGTTCCCGTCGTCGTTGAAGAGGAACTTCTCGGGATCTGACTTCTTCAGCTTCCGCGCCTGCTCGACGTACTCGTCCCAGGTCTTGGGCACCACGAGGTCGTTCTCCTCGAAGACCTCGGCGTTGTAGAACAACGCCATCGGGCCGGAGTCCTGGGGCAGGCCCCAGAGACCGTCGCCGAGGGCCACGGAGCCCCAGGTCGACGGCGTGTACAGGTCCTCGAGCTCGCCGAGGCCGTACCCGGACACGTCCGTCAGCTGACCCGGGAGCTGGAACTGCGGCACCGACTGGTACTCCAGCTGCGCCACGTCAGGGATTCCCTTGTCAGCGGCTATCGCGTTCTGCAGCCCCGTGTTGTGCTCCTCGGCGCCCTGGGTGTCCGTGAGGTTCACGGTCATGTTCGGGTACGCCTTCTCGAAGGCCTCGATCTGCTTCTCGGCCTGCGGCGTCCACGTCCAGTAGTCGATGGTGCCGCCCTCCTCGAGAGCGGCCTCGATCTCCTCCGCGGTCGCCCCGTCGCCGGAGTCTGCTCCGCCGCCTCCGCCGTCTCCGCCCGTGGAGCAGGCCGCGAGGCTGCCCGCCAGCACCGCGGCCATGGCGCCCGCCGCGATCCGACCGTTGCGTGTGATGCTCATGATTCCTCCTCCTTGAGGTAGTTCGTCCTTGAGGCTGCTCATCCCTTCACACCTCCGGCGCTCAGACCGGACTGCCAGTAGCGCTGCAGCAGCAGGAACGCTGCGACGATCGGCAGGATGGTCAGCACCGAACCCGTGATGACCAGGTGGAACACCGGCGTGGCACCCACCCCTGTCGCGTCGGCGTTCCAGCTCGCGAGCCCGATCGCGAGGGGGAACAGGTTCCGGTCGGACAGCATGATCAGGGGCAGGAAGTAGTTGTTCCACGTAGCGACGATCGCGAACAGCGCGACCGTCACGATGCCTGGCGCGAGCAGCCGCAGCGAGATGGTGAAGAACGTGCGCCACTCGCCCGCGCCGTCGACCCGGGCTGCCTCGAGCAGCTCGGTGGGGATCGCCTCCGTCGCGAACACCCACATCAGGTACAGCCCGAACGGGGAGACCAGGGTTGGCAGGATGACCGACCACATCGTGTTGGTCAGCCCGAGCTCGCTGAACATGAGGAACGTCGGCACGGCGAGCGCCGCGCCGGGAACGGCGACGGCACCGATGACCGTGGCGAAGACCGCCGAGCGTCCCCGGAACCGGTACTTCGCCAGGCCGTAGCCGCCGAGTGTCGCCAGGAGCGTGGCGCCGCCGGCACCTGCCACGACGTAGACCACCGTGTTGCCGAACCAGCGTACGAAGACGCCGTCCTGGTAGGTGAGCACCTCGGCGATGTTGTCGAACAGTGCGAACGGTCCCGCCGGCCAGAGGCCGAAGGAGTCGGCGAGCGCCTCCTGCGTCTTGGTGGAGCTGACGAGCAGCCACCACAGCGGTGCCAGCGAGTAGACGACGAGGCCCGCCATCAGCAGGGTGAGGACCACGGACTTGCGCGGCCGCGAGAAGGAGTGCGCCATCAGCTGTCCTTCCTGGTGCCCCGGAGCTGGACCACGTAGGCGATCGCCGCGGTCAGCACGCCCATGATGATCGCGACGGTCGCCGCATAGTTGACCTGCTGGCCAAGGAAGCTGAGGTTGTAGGCGTACATGTTGGGCGTGTACGACGACGAGATGAGCGTCGGCGCGAGCACCTTGAGGATGTTCGGCTCGTTGAACAGCTGGAAGCTGCCGATGATCGAGAAGATGGTCGCGATCACGAGCGCCCCGCGCAGCGCCGGGAGCTTCACCGCCCTGATCACCCGCCACTGCCCGGCGCCGTCGATCGCCGCCGCCTCGTAGAGCTCGCCGGGGACGGTGCGCAGCGCCGAGTACAGGATGAGCATGTTGTAGCCCGCGAACTCCCACGTCACGATGTTGCCGATCGCGACGAGCATCCATTCCTTGGAGAAGGGCGCGAGCAGCTGCGAGCCCGCCGCCTCGTTGATCCAGCCGACCAGCCCGATCCGGTCGCCGTACAGGAAGCCCCACATCAGGACGGCGACGACGCCGGGCACCGCGTAGGGCACGAACAGCGCGATCCGCGTGAAGCGCTTCCCGAAGAGTCGCCCGCTGTCGATCACGAGGGCGGCGGCCAGGGCTACGGCGAGCATGATCGGTACCTGCACCACCAGGAACAGGAGCACCCGGCCGGCGCCGTCCCAGAACTTCGGGTCCGTGAACGCTGCGGAGTAGTTCTCCAGCCCCACGAACTGGTTACCGCCCATGAGCTGGTTGCGGAACAGGCTGAGGTACAGCGAGTAGAGCACCGGAGCGAGGAACGCGAAGGCGAACGCCACCATGAACGGCGCTACGAAGGTCCAGCCTGCCGCGGAGACGCGGAGGCTCGGTGGGCGGCGACCAGGCACTGGCGCACCCCTTTCCCCGGACGACGCCGTCCGGACTCACCTGGACTTCAATGTCCTGGAACACGCCGGGCAACGCTGCCCGGCGACGGAATGTGAACGTAAACATCTCCGTGCGCGGTGACTCTGCCACCCCGGCCGAGGGCTGTCAACGGCCCGGACACGGGCTGGGACGGGCGGCCGGGAGGCCTCGGCACAGCGCTGGCCGGTCAGCCCAGCGGTGCGTTCCCGCCGAGCAGGAAACGCTCGGTGTCCATCGACTCGGGGGAGGGTCCCCTCGGCTCACCGTCGTGGGGCGGCCGCGCTCCGGCGCACCACCAGCTCGGGCGGGATCAGCTCCGCCGCGGGCTTGCCGCCGTCGACCGCCGCGAGGAGCAGGGCCACGCTCCGCCGGCCGAGGTCGACGAACGGCTGGCGCACGGTCGTCAGCGGGGGGATGAAGTGGCCGGAGCCGTCGACGTCGTCGAACCCGACCACCGAGACGTCGTCAGGCACGGAGACGCCGCACTCCCAGAACGCCCGCAGCAGGCCGAGCGCCAGCTGGTCGTTGGCGGCGAAGACCGCCGTCGGGCCGGACCCTGCCTTGACGCGCTGCGCCAGGTCCAGGCCCACCATGTAGCCGCGGTCCGCGGTCCAGCCCGCCACCACCGGATCGAGGACCGGAAGGCCGTGCTCGGTGAGGACCGCGCGCCAGGACTCCTCGCGCTCGACGGCGTCCAGCCAGTCCGGCGGGCCCGCGACGTGCAGGATCCGCCGGTGCCCCAGCTCGATCAGGTGCTCGACGGCGAGCCGCGCCCCGGCTCGCTGGTCCACGGCCAGCGGGATGGTCGGCACGTCGGGCTTCAGGTCCCGCGCCGCGATGATGACCACGGGCACCGGGGCCTGGAACGACTCCACCGCGTCGGCGACGTCGGTGTGCGGCGCGATGACCACGATGCCCTCGACCGCCTGGTCCATGAAGTGCTCGAGGGCCTTGTGCAGGGTCTCGGCGTCGTACCGGCGCAGCGTCGCGACGCTGACGTACCAGCCCTGCTCGCGCGCGGCCTCCTCGACGGCGATCAGGGTGCTCGACGGGCCGAACAGCGGCGACCCGGTGGTGACGACACCCACGGTGGTGGATCGTGCCGTGACCAGGGCACGCGCAGCGCTGTTACGCCGGTAACCCAGCTCGGCGATCGCCTCCAGCACCTTCTCCCGCGTCGCCGGGCGCACGCTCCGGTGTCCGTTGAGGACGCGGGAGACGGTCTGGTGGGACACGCCTGCGCGCGCGGCGACGTCGGCCATGGCCGGCGGCCGCGTCGTCGCGGGTCGAGAGATCGTCACGGGAGGAATCATCCACCCAGCTCGTCGGCGCGGTCACGTGCGGCGGTCGCGGCGGCCACGAACGAGGCACGCACCCCGCCGTCGTCCAGCGCCCGCAGGGCGGCCGCCGTGGTGCCGCCGGGCGAGGTGACCTTCTCCCGCAGCAGGACGGGGTGCTCACCCGACTCGTCCATGAGGCGGGACGCGCCGAGCAGGGTCTGGACCGCGAGGCGGCGTGCGACGTCACGTGTCAGGCCGAGGAGGACACCCGCCTCGGCCAGTGCGTCGGCGACGTAGAAGATGTACGCCGGTCCGGACCCGGAGATCGCCGACACCGCGTTCAGGTCCTTCTCGGCGGCGCGGACCACGGCGCCCGTGCCCGCGAGCAGGTGCTCCACGGCCTCGAGGTGCGCCTCCGTGGCGGCGGCGCCCGGCGCGATGGCCGTGATGCCCGCACCGATGGCGGCTGGCGTGTTGGGGACCGCTCGCACGACGGGGACGCCGGCGGGCAGCCGCTGCTCGTAGAACGCCGCGGGGTGGCCTGCCGCGACGGTGACCACCACAGCAGCGGGGTCGATCGCGGACGCGATCTCGTCGAGCAGGGCGCCGACGTCCTTCGGCTTCACCCCCACGAGGACGAGGCCGGCGCCCCGGACCGCCGCCTCGTTGTCGCTCGTGGTGGCCACCTGGTAGGTCTGACGCAGGTGCTGGGCCTTGGCCTCGGTGCGCACGGTGGCGACGACGTCGGAGGCCGCCCAGCCCGCCGACAGCGCGCCCGCGAGCACCGCCTCGCCCATGTTCCCGGCCCCGAGGACCGCAAGTCGCTGGTTCACGGCGCTATTGTCCCCCGCGCCGCTCGGCACGCCGGCCGGGGCCGGTCGAGACCCGTCACAGCGGGAAGGCCGCGTAGAAGTCCTCCATCGTGTCCGCCGGGCCGGTCGCCTGCAGCACGGCGGTCCCGTTCTGCCAGACGGCGACGGCCTTGCCGTCCTTGGCCGGCATGATCGCGTACTGCCCGACCACCTTCTTGCCGACCTTGACGTCGCCCTCGCGCTCGGCCTCGCCGGCGGCCTTGGTCCAGGCCGCCGCGGCCTGCGCCGCCTCGTCCGACGTCGCCCACTGGCCCGCCTGGAGCGTCACCTCGCCGGAACCGCCGTCCGAGTACTCGGCGGTCCAGGCCTCGAGAGCGTCCTGCTCCTCCTTGATCTCCTTGGCCTCGGCGATGGAGCCGAGCGCCAGCTGGAGCACGGTCGACGGGAGCGCCTTCTGGAAGGCTGTCTCGTCACCGCTGCGGTCCATCGCCTTGACCGTAGGAGTCGGCACCGGCGCAGTGACAGTCACCGTGGGAACGGGCTGCGGGGTCGCCTCGGCCCGCCAGAAGCCGGGCCACACGAGGCCTACGACGAGCACCACGGCGAGCACGATGACGAGCAGGCCGACGAACGCCACGAGACGACGACGCCGGTACACGGCAGGCGAGGCCTTCCTCGCGCCCGGCGTGGCCACCGATGCTGTCGCACCGGTGCGCGGTGAGTTCGCGCGCTGGTCGGTCATGTCTGGCTCCCCCGTACTCTGCCCACCGGGTACGTCACGGTGGCTCAGTTGGCACCATATGGTGCGGCACTGACATCCGCGGGTAGGCACGCCCGGGAGGGTCCGGTACGGCGTTCCGCGGGCCGGGCGACCAGGGCCGCGCCGACGCCTGGCACAACGGGAGCAGCACCGCGAAGGCCGCAGCGGAGACTGCGCACGCGGCGAGCAGACCACCGGTATAGGCGGTGAGCCCTCCGGTCCACGGGAGGCCCGTCCAGGTGTGCCCCTCGGTCGCCGCGGCGGCCAGGACGGAGAGCCCGGCCGTCGGCACGGCGACGACACCGAGGACCGTGGTGACCAGCCGCGTCGACACGTCGGCCCGGTCGGCCGGGTCGGCCGGGCCGTCGACGGGCCGGTCGGCCCAGCGCGCCGGCGCCGCCGCGCACGCCAGCGCCGTCCACGCCACCACCACGAGAACCGCCGCGACGACGTCGGACGGGCGGTGCCAGCGGTCGCCGAGCGTCGCGAGGCCGATGGCGCAGGCGGCGACGGCTCCGGCGAACGCCGTCAGCGGCCGCCAGCCACGCGGCGTGACGAGGAGCAGCGCCGCCCAGGCCGCGACCACGACGGTGACGTGCCCGCTCGGCAGGGTGTTGATGTCGCGGTTCCACTCGCCGACGAGTCCGGTGCGGTGGAGCACCCCGTCCTTGATCACCTGCGTGGTCAGGTTCGACCCGATGATCACGACGGCGGCCAGGCCCGTGGCACCCCATCTCCGGCGCAGCAGCCCGATGCCGCACACCAGGCCGAACCCGGTCAGGAGCCACGGCAGCGAGCCGAGCAGCAGCACCGGCTCCACCACGGGGTTGACGACGTCCTGGAACCGGTCGGCGGTCTCGAAGACACGCTCCTCGACGCGCTGCCCTGGCCACGTGGTCACCATCGCCCACCAGACGAGCCAGGTCCCCGCCGCTGCCCCAAGGGCCACGACGAGGCCTGCCGCGCGGGCCGCACGGGCCGCGCGACGGGCCGTGCGGCGCGGGGGCGTCATGGGGTCCGGACCGGTGCGCGCGACGCTTCGCGGCGCACCCGGTTCCCGTCGGAGACCAGCATGGACGCAAGGTACCCCGCCAGTGTGGGTGGCGGCACGTACGGTGACGCACGTGACCTCATCGACCTCCAAGCGGGCCCGGCCCGCGTACCGCTGTGCCGAGTGCGGCTGGACCACCGTCAAGTGGGTCGGCCGCTGCGGGGAGTGCCAGGCGTGGGGCACGGTGTCCGAGGACGGGCCGGCGGCGACCGGCCCCCGCACGGCCACCGTCTCCCCCGCGCGTGAGCCCGCGCGGCCCATCGGCGACATCGACGTCGAGTCGGCGCGCGCCAACCCGACCGGTGTCGGTGAGCTCGACCGGGTGCTCGGCGGCGGGCTCGTGCCCGGCGCCGTGATCCTGCTCGCGGGCGAGCCGGGCGTCGGCAAGTCGACCCTGCTGCTCGACGTCGCGAGCAACGTGGCCGACGGCGCTCTGGGTCCCGACGGGTTCGAGTCGCCCCGCACCGTGCTGTACGTGACCGGCGAGGAGTCCGCGGGGCAGGTGCGGCTCCGCGCCGAGCGGATCGGAGCGCTCTCGCCGACCCTGCTGCTCGCGGCGGAGACCGACCTGGGGACGGTGCTCGGCCACCTCGAGGTCAACCAGCCGGACATGCTCATCGTGGACTCGGTGCAGACCATCGCGTCCGCGCAGGTCGACGGCGCCCCGGGCGGCGTGTCGCAGGTCCGGGAGGTCGCAGGGGCGCTGATCGCCGTGGCGAAGGAACGGCAGATCCCTACGATCCTCGTGGGGCACGTGACCAAGGACGGCTCCGTCGCCGGCCCGCGCACGCTCGAGCACCTGGTCGACGTGGTGTGCCAGTTCGAGGGGGACCGGCACTCTCGCCTGCGCATGATCCGGGCGGTGAAGAACCGGTACGGACCGACGGACGAGGTGGGCTGCTTCGACCTGTCGGAGGACGGGATCGTCGGGCTGCCGGACCCCTCCGGTCTGTTCCTCTCGCACGCCGGCTCGGGCGTCGCGGGGTCGTGCATCACCGTCACCCTGGAAGGCCGGCGGCCGCTCGCCGTCGAGGTGCAGGGTCTCGTCGCCCCGAGCCCGCTGAACAACCCGCGTCGTGCGACCAGCGGTGTCGACTCCAGCCGGCTCGCCATGATCCTGGCCGTGCTGCAACGGCACGGCGGGCTACGGCTCGCCGACCAGGACGTCTACGCCTCGACCGTCGGCGGCGCGCGGATCACCGAGCCGGCGTCGGACCTCGCGGCCGCGCTGGCGCTCGTCTCCGCGCGAACGGGCAGACCCCTGCCCGGAGCGACCGTCGCCGTCGGCGAGGTAGGCCTAGCCGGCGACCTGCGCCCGGTCGCCGGGCTGGATCGCCGCCTGGGTGAGGCTGCGCGCCTGGGCTTCGCGCACGCCGTCGTCCCGGACGGGACCGGCGTCAAGGCGCCCGATGGGCTCCAGCTCGTGGAGGCCGCCCACATCCGCGACGCCGTTGAGTGGGCGCAGTCCGCAGGTCGCGGGACGGGAAGCGAGGCGGACCAGGAATGACCGGTCCGCGAAACGAACTGCTTGCGAGCCGACGTACAGCGTAGGATTTCTTCGTGGCCACCACCTCCTCGCACCCTGACGAGCTGCTCCGGGAGACCCTGGCCGCCGTCGCGCCCGGGACCGAACTCCGCGACGGACTCGAACGCATCCTGCGCGGCCGTACCGGCGCGCTCATCGTGCTCGGGCTCGACCCGACGGTGGAAAAGATCTGCTCCGGCGGCTTCTCGCTCGACGTCGACTTCTCGGCCACGCGGCTGCGTGAGCTGTCCAAGATGGACGGCGCGGTGGTGCTGGACCGGGCCGCCACCCGCATCCGCAAGGCCGCCGTGCAGCTGCTGCCCGACCCGACCATCGAGACCACCGAGTCCGGCACCCGCCACCGCACCGCGGAGCGGGTCGCCAAGCAGAGTGGCTTCCCGATCATCTCCGTCAGCCAGTCCATGCGGATCGTCGCGCTCTACGTGGGTGGCCAGCGGCACGTCCTCGAGGACTCGGACACGATCCTCGGCCGGGCCAACCAGGCTCTCGCTACGCTCGAGCGGTACCGCGCCCGCCTCGACGAGGTGTCCGGCACGCTGTCCGCGCTGGAGATCGAGGACCTGGTCACGGTGCGCGACGTGTGCTCGGTGGTCCAGCGCCTCGAGATGGTCGGCCGTATCTCCGACGAGATCGCGGGCTACGTGATCGAGCTCGGCGTGGACGGCCGCCTGCTGGCGCTCCAGCTCGACGAGCTGATCGGCGACGTCGGCTCGGACCGCGAGTTCGTGATCCGCGACTACGTGCTGGGCCGCAAGGACCGCACCCTCGCCGACGTGCAGTCCGAGCTCTCCGCGCTCACGTCGCAGGAGCTCCTGGACATGAGCCAGATCGGCCGGATCCTCGACCTGCCCGGCGGCGGAGACGCGCTCGACGCCGCGGTGGCACCGCACGGCTACCGGCTCCTGTCCAAGGTGCCGCGCCTGCCGAACGCCACCATCGAGCAGCTCGTGGGTCATTTCAGCAGCCTGCAGAAGCTCCTCGCCGCGAGCGTCGACGACCTGATGTCGGTCGACGGCGTCGGCGAGCAGCGTGCCCGGACCATCCGCGAGGGCCTGTCCCGCCTTGCGGAGTCCAGCATCCTCGAGCGGTACGTCTGACACCTCGTTGAGTGCTGGATATTTGCGCCTGACAGAGCTCGAACGCGGCAAATATCCAGCACTCAACGGGGTGGTCAGGGCTTGCCGGACGGGCTTCCGGATGGCGACGGGGACGGGGACGGCGACCCGCTCGGCTCCGGCACCGTGTACGTCATGCGCACGACGTCGCTGGACACCCCCTCGATGTCGGCGAGCGTGACCTGTGCGGTGTACTCGCCGGCGGTCAGCTTGGGCTGGCCCGACTCGCAGCCGGGAACCGACCGGGAGTCGGACCAGCTCACCTCCGTTGTGTCGACGTCGCCCGGCCCGAGCAGCAGCAGCCGCTCCTCGTCCTGGTCGGCGCAGTCCGCCGACGACCAGACCCGCTCCGCTTCCGGCTCGCCCACCTCGCCCTGGTACACGGTCACGGCGAGGCCGTGCTTGGGCGCCGCGACCAGGCACTGCACCGGCCCCTCGTTCCGGAGCGACATCGTGAACCCGACCGGGACGCCGGGGGTGACCGTCTGCCGGTCCGCCGCGAGCACGACGTCGAGGTCGTCGGCCTCGCACGGCGCGGCGGCCGAGTTCGGGTCCACGGGCTTCGGCGGGTTCGCCTTGTCCGACACGATCGGCACGTCGGACTCCGGCCAGGTCAGGGCCACCCCGATGCCGGCGAACACCAGGACGGCCAGCACCACGAGCACGCGGCCGACCCGTCGCGGGCGCCGGCCGGCCGGCGCCCCCTCCGCGTCGTGATCCTGGGGCCGTTCGGCTCCCTCCGGCGTATTGACCACCTGCTGAACCCCCTGCTGGACTCCTGGACACAGCCTGACGTGCGGTAATACCGCGCGGCACCAAAATACGACGCTCCGCACCGCCCCTGTGGCAGCCGCGCCGCCGAGCCGGTCACGTGTCCTACTTCACGGGTTCAGCGGCCCGCGTGCAGAGCCTGGTCCACTTCGGCCGAGCGGCGATCGTGAGGCAGGATGGCTCCCCGTGACAGCACGGGAGGCGACACGGCGTACCGAGGTGCGCTCCGGCGTCGTGCACTGGTTCGACGGCGCCGCGCGCGACCTGCCCTGGCGTGCGCCGGACCGGACCGCCTGGGGTGTGCTCGTCAGCGAGGTCATGCTGCAGCAGACGCCGGTGGTCCGCGTGGAGCCCGCCTGGCGTGCGTGGCTGGAGCAGTGGCCGACTCCCGCCGACCTGGCGAACGCCACGACCGCCGACGTCCTCCGCGCCTGGGGCCGGCTCGGGTACCCGCGCCGTGCGCTGCGGCTGCAGGAGTGCGCCCGGGTGGTCGTCGAACGGCACGGCGGCATGGTGCCCAGCGCCGAGGCCGAGCTGCGCGACCTGCCCGGCGTGGGCGAGTACACGGCGGCGGCGGTGCTGGCGTTCGCCTACGGGAAGCGGTCGGTGGTCGTCGACACCAACGTGCGCAGGGTGCTGGCGCGCGCGGTCGGTGGGACGGCCCTTCCCGCGCCGTCGTACACCGCTGCCGAACGTGCCCTCGCCACGGCCCTCGCACCGGACGGCGACACCGACGCCGCCCGCTGGGCCGCCGCCTCGATGGAGCTGGGCGCGCTGGTCTGCACGGCGAAGGCCCCGAAGTGTGGCGTGTGCCCGGTGGCCGCGCTGTGCGCGTGGCGCCAGGCGGGCTCGCCACCGGACGCCCACGCCGACCGACGCCGCACGCAGGCCTGGGCGGGTACCGACCGCCAGGCGCGCGGCCGGGTCATGGCGGAGCTCCGCCAGGCGGACGAGCCGGTGGACCGCGTCCTGCTCACGTCCCTGTGGCACGACCCACGGCAGCTGGACCGCGCGATCGCCGGCCTGGTCGAGGACGGCTTGGCGGAACAGGACGAAGCGGGCCGCCTGCACCTCCCCCGCTGAGGCCCTACATATCAGAGCTCCAGCAGCATCCGCGAGTTGCCCAGAGTGTTGGGCTTCACCCGCGCCAGGTCGAGGAACTCGGCCACGCCCTCGTCGTAGGAGCGCAGCAGCTCCGCGTACACCTCGTGGGTCACGGGCGTGCCGTCGATCTCGCGGAACCCGTGAGCGGCGAAGAAGTCGACCTCGAAGGTCAGGCAGAACACGCGGCGCAGGCCCAGCGCTCGCGCCCGCTGGACGAGCGCCTCGAGCAGCGCGTGACCGACCCGGCGGCCCCGCCAGTCGCGGTGCACGGCCAGCGTGCGCACCTCGGCGAGGTCGTCCCACATCACGTGGAGCGCCCCGCAGCCGACGACGGCGTCGTCAGGACCAGCACGGTCGGTGGCCACCAGGAACTCCTGGACCGCCTCGAAGTAGCCGACCATCTCGTACGGTCGGAGGATCCGTTCCTGGCTGAGCGGCTCGACGAGGTCACGGATCGTGCGCACGTCGGCCGGGAGCGCTGGGCGGATCACGGGCGCGGCCGGCGCCTCGGGTGTCGTCACGGCGACACACTACGGCCGAGCCCTCGCGCTGTGCCCGGCGGGCACACAGGACGGGCATATCAGACGGCCACATCCGACGAAACGTCTGGCGAATCGGAATGTGAGCAAGAGAACCTCCCAACACACCCTCGCCGACAGGGCAAAGGTCTTGCCAAGTGACGGAATGCGTGGTGAGTTGGGCGCATGGCATCCACACGCCTGACCGCAGACGCGAGGACGCAAGCACTGGCCGCGCTCGAAGCCAGTGTCAGTCCGTCAGCCGAGCTCGACGTACTGGTGATCGGGGGCGGGATCACCGGGGCCGGCATAGCGCTGGACGCGGTCACCCGCGGGTTGTCGACCGCCATCGTCGAGGCACAGGACTGGGCGCAGGGCACGTCCAGCCGGAGCAGCAAGCTGGTCCACGGCGGGCTGCGCTACCTCCAGATGCTGGACTTCGAGCTGGTCCACGAGGCCCTCACCGAACGTGACCTCCTCCTACGGGACCTCGCACCGCACCTGGTGCGACCGGTCCCGTTCCTGTATCCGCTGGAGCACCGGGTCTGGGAGCGCGCCTACGTCGGCGCGGGCATCGCCATGTACGACGTGCTCGCGACGCTCACGCCGGGCCGCCGTCCGATGCCGTTCCACCGGCACCTGAGCAAGAACCAGATGGAGGCCAAGTTCCCGGACCTGGCGCACGACGCCGCCGTCGGCGCCGTCCAGTACTGGGACGCCTCGGTCGACGACGCCCGGCTGGTCGCCACCGTCATCCGCACCGCCGCGAGCTACGGGGCGCACACCGCGAGCCGTACCCAGGTGGTGGGCCTCACGCAGGGCGCGACGGGCGCCGTGAACGGCGCGGTGGTCGTGGACCTGGAGACCGGCAAGGAGATCACCGTCAGGGCCCGCTCGGTCATCAACGCGACCGGCGTGTGGACAGAGGACACCGAGGCGCTCGCGGGCTCGGAGGGCGGGCTGCACGTGCTCGCCAGCAAGGGCGTCCACCTCGTCGTCCCCCGGGAACGCATCCGTGGCCACGCCGGGCTGATCCTGCAGACGGAGAAGTCAGTGC
This sequence comes from Promicromonospora sp. NPDC023987, assembly GCF_040639055.1. NCBI lineage: Bacteria > Bacillati > Actinomycetota > Actinomycetes > Micrococcales > Promicromonosporaceae > Promicromonospora > Promicromonospora sp. NPDC023987. Next base: position 19,655 of record NZ_JBEZZF010000079.1, read on the forward strand.
TGTTCGTCATCCCGTGGAGCCGGTACTGGATCATCGGGACCACCGACACGCCCTGGGACCTCGACCCGACCCACCCGGTAGCGACGAGCGCCGACATCGACTACGTGCTGGACCACGCCAACGCCGTGCTGGCACACCCTCTGACCCGGGACGACATCATCGGCACCTACGCGGGCCTGCGCCCGCTGCTCCAGCCGGGCACCAAGGCCGGCACGAGCAGCGCGAAGGTCAGCCGGGAGCACACCGTCGCCTCGCCGACGCCGGGCCTCACCGTGATCGCGGGCGGCAAGCTGACGACCTACCGGATCATGGCCAAGGACGCCGTCGACTTCGCGATCGGCCAACGCTCCGCGGCGCTGCCCTCGATCACGCACCAGATCCCGCTCACCGGCGCCGTCGGGCTGCGGGCCGTGCAGCGCCAGGCGCGCACGTGGGGCAAGCGGTTCGGCTGGTCGCCACCGCTGCTCGACCACCTGCTGCACCGGTACGGCGCCAACCTCGCCGAGATCGTCGAGCTGTGCGACGCCGACCCCTCGCTCGCCCGGCCGCTCGAGAACGCCTCCGCGTACCTCCGGGCCGAGGCGCACTACGCCGTGAGCCACGAGGGCGCCCTCCATCTCGAGGACGTGCTCGCGCACCGCACCCGGCTCGTCTACGAGGTCGCCGACCGGGGCACCGAGGCGGCCGAGGAGGTCGCCTCCGTCGTCGGACCCCTGCTCGGCTGGGACGCGTCCGACACGGAACGCGAGGTCCGCGCGTGGCAGGCGCGAATCGACGCCGAACGCCAGGCAGAGGAAGCCCCCGACGACGAGGCCGCCGAACGTGCGCGCCTGACCACCCCGGACGTGGCGGCCATGCAGCCGCTCCGAAGCTAAAGGAAGCCAAGGAAAGTAACTACCGGACTGCCGACTGGCTTCCTCGGAGGAGCCGCCGGGTACACCCCCGTACGCCGACAGTGTGGTCGGCAGAGAGCGAGTCAGCGATGAACGCATTCACAGACATCATGGTGCCGGAGTTCCTCGGCACCATGATCCTCATCCTCGGTGGTGCCGGCGTGGTCGCCAACGCCATCCTGCCGAGGACCAAGGGCTTCAACGGCGGCTGGCTGCTCATCAACTTCGGCTGGGGCCTCGCGGTCTTCGCCGGTGTCTACGTCGCGTTCAGCTCCGGCGGGCACATCAACCCCGCCGTGACGCTCGGCATCCTGTCCAGCGGGGCCGAGGAGTTCGCCGAGGGGATCCCCGCCAGCTTCGGCAACCTGCTCCTGTACTGGGTAGCGCAGGTTCTGGGCGCCTTCGTGGGAGCCATCCTCGTGTTCCTCGCGTACAAGAGGCACTTCGACCAGGACGCCGAGCCGGCCGTCAAGCTCGGTGTCTTCTCCACCGGCCCTGAGATCCGCTCGTACGCGTGGAACTTCGTCACCGAGGTCATCGCCACGTTCATGCTGGTCTTCGTGATCCTGTCGTTCGGCAACTGGCCGGGCGACATCGGGCCGCTGGCCGCCGCCCTCCTCGTGGTCGGTATCGGCGCGAGCCTCGGTGGCCCCACGGGGTACGCCATCAACCCGGCACGTGACTTCGGTCCGCGCATCGCGCACTTCGTCCTGCCCATCCGAGGCAAGGGCTCCAGCGACTGGGCGTACTCGTGGGTGCCTGTGCTCGGACCGCTGGTGGGCGGAACGATCGCCGGCCTGCTGGCCCCGATGGTCTTCTGATCCGACGCAGACCTCGACCTCGACACAGACAAGGGAGTCAACACCGATGGCTGACTACGTACTCGCGATCGACCAGGGCACGACGAGCACCCGGTCGATCGTCTTCAACCACGCCGGGACCGTCGTGTCCAGCGGCCAGATCGAGCATGACCAGATCTTCCCGAAGGCCGGGTGGGTGGAGCACAAGCCGGACCAGATCTGGGACAACACCCGCCAGGTGGTGGGGCTCGCACTGACCAGGGCGAACATCAACCACAGCGACCTCGCCGCCGTCGGCATCACCAACCAGCGTGAGACCACCGTGGTGTGGGACAAGACGACCGGCAAGCCGGTCTACAACGCGATCGTGTGGCAGGACACGCGCACCCAGGCCATCGTCGAGGAGCTCGGTGGGTCCGAGGGCCCGGACAAGTACAAGGCGATCGTGGGCCTGCCGCTCGCCACCTACTTCTCCGGCCCGAAGGTGAAGTGGATCCTCGACAACGTCGAGGGTGCACGCGAGGCGGCCGAGCGGGGCGACCTCCTGTTCGGCAACACCGACGCCTGGCTCCTGTGGAACATGACCGGCGGGGTCGACGGCGGCGTCCACGTCACCGACGTCACCAACGCCTCCCGGACCATGCTGATGGACCTCGACACGCTGTCCTGGCGCGAGGACATCGCCGCGGACATGGGCATCCCGTTGTCGATGCTCCCCGAGATCCGCTCCTCCTCCGAGGTGTACGGCAAGGGCCGGCCCCGGGGCATGGTTCCCGGCGTCCCGATCGCGGGCATCCTCGGCGACCAGCAGGCCGCCACGTTCGGGCAGGCGTGCTTCGAGGTCGGCACCGCGAAGAACACGTACGGCACCGGCAACTTCATGCTGCTCAACACGGGCACTGAGAAGGTGCCGTCCGAGAACGGCCTGCTCACGACGGTCTGCTACAAGATCGGCGACGCGGCCCCCGTGTACGCGCTCGAGGGTTCCATCGCCGTCACGGGGTCCCTGGTCCAGTGGCTCCGCGACAACCTCGGCCTGTTCGCCGATGCGCCCGACGTCGAGTGGCTCGCCCGCAAGGTCGAGGACAACGGTGGCGCCTACTTCGTCCCCGCCTTCTCGGGCCTGTTCGCGCCGTACTGGCGGCCCGACGCGCGCGGCGCGCTCGTCGGCCTGACCCGGTACGTCAACCGGAACCACATCGCGCGGGCAGCGCTGGAGGCCACGGCGTACCAGACCCGCGAGGTCATGGACGCCATGCGGGCAGACTCCGGGGTCGAGCTCACCGAGCTCAAGGTCGACGGCGGCATGATCGCCAACGAGCTGCTCATGCAGTTCCAGGCCGACCAGCTCGGCGTGCCCGTCGTGCGGCCGGTCGTCGCGGAGACGACGGCGCTCGGCGCCGCGTACGCAGCGGGGATCGCCGTCGGCTTCTGGGAGGGCGAGTCCGACGTCACCGCGAACTGGGCGGAGGACCGGCGTTGGGAGCCCGCGATGGAGCAGGACGAGCGGGAGCGGCTGTACCGGAGCTGGAAGAAGGCCGTGACGAAGACGTTCGACTGGGTGGACGCGGATATCGGCTGAGCGGGGCTTCATGCGTGTGGTCGGTAGAAGGTCAGGTGTTCGGTAACCCGGGTTGCCGAACACCTGAC
>NZ_JBEZZF010000080.1:0-22922 GCF_040639055.1 Promicromonospora sp. NPDC023987
GACACCCGAGGCCACGGCGGGTACGTCGTGGCCCCGCCCACGGTGACCGACGCCGGTCGCTACCTGGTCGGCCTGGACGCCGAGCCCGAGCCGCTAGGCAAGACAGTGAACCGTGCACGCACTGCCACCCGGCAGACCAGACTCCTGTTCTCCGCCCTCGCAGCGTTCGCGCTCGCGGCGGGCTTCATCGTCGCCGCCCCGAGCGCGGTCCTGCCGCAGGCGCAGGCCCACGGCTGGATCACCAGCCCGCCGAGCCGCGCCGACCACTGCGCCACCGGAAACGTCAGCTTCGACTGCGGCGGCCTGCAGTACGAGCCGCAGAGCGTCGAGGCGCCGAAGGGCTCGATGCAGTGCTCCGGCGGCAGCCGCTTCACCGTGCTCGACAACAACTCGCTCGCCTGGCCGCGCACCAACATCAGCGGCCAGACCACGTTCCGGTGGACGCTCACCGTCCAGCACCGCACGTCCACCTGGGAGTACTTCGTGGACGGCCAGCTCTTCAAGACCGTGGACGACGGCGGTGCCAAGCCCGGCGCGACCGTCGAGCACACGCTCACCGGGCTGCCGGCCGGTGACCACACCATCCTGGCCCGCTGGAACATCGCCGACACGGCGATGGCCTTCTACCAGTGCATCGACGTCTCGGTGACGGGCGCGCCAACGACGACGTCGTCGCCGACCGCCATGACGGCCGTCTAACCCCGCAACCGTTGAGATCCGGATGTCGGTCACTGCCCACGAGCGGAGCGGATCGGGTGCACTTTTTCACCCGCTCTATGGGACGATGGTGCCGTGTCGAGCGTGTTCGTCGGCATCAGTCCGACGCCCGTCGAAGTACCGCCCGTCGTATCTGCCCTGGCAAGCCGGCTGCGGTCCGGTGCGACGGTCATTCCCGTGTGGCGCAACGAGTACGGCGGCCTCACGGTCCGGCTCGAGGCGGGGTGCGCGCGCCGGAGCTCGTACCTCAAGTGGGTGCCCGACGACGCCCCCTGCCCCGACCCCCTCGCCGAGGCCGATCGCCTGGTCTGGGCCGCCTCGTTCATCCCGGTCCCCCGGGTGCTGGACGTCGGACGCGACCCGGACGGCTCGTGGCTGCTCACCGCGGCCGTCGAGGTCGGGGGCACGACGGCGGCGTCGGCCATCGAACCCCGGTGGCGCGCCCTGGCCGCGCGGTCCGCGATCGCGGTCGGGGTGGGCCTGCGCCGCTTCCACGACGCGCTGCCGACGGACACCTGCCCGTTCGTCCGGACGGCGCGGACCCGCGTCGCGGTCCTCAGCGCCGCCCCGACCGCTCCCCTGAGCGCGGCAGACCGCACGACGACGGCGGTGGCCCTCGGCGTCCCGCCACCGGTCGACCGGGCCGTCGTCTGCCACGGTGACGCCACCGTGTCGAACACGCTCCTCGACCAGGCCGGCCGGTTCGCAGCCCACGTCGACGTCGGCGACCTGGGCGTGGCGGACCGCTGGTCGGACATCGCGGTGGCCACGCGGAGCGTCACCCGTCGCTACGGCCCCGGCCTGGAACCGCTCGTGCTCGCGGCCTACGGTGTGGCGCCCGACCACGAGCGCACCACGTACTACCGGGCGCTGTGGGACGCCGAGGAGGTCGCCCGTACCCGAACCAGGGCGACGCACCTGGCGGCGTCGGCGGGTCAGCGACGGCGCGCGTCGTAGACGCGGTGCATCAGCAGCTCGATCGGCCCGCGCGGCCACCGCCGCAGCCAGAGCGGGGCCACGACCATCAGCGCCAGCGAGATCCCCGCCCAGATCGCCACGGCCTGCCAGGGGCCACCGCCGGCGAGGCCGAGGCCCCAGTCGTAGCAGAGCGCCGACGCCAGCACGTTCTGCAGCACGTAGCACGACAGCGCCGTCCGCCCGACCCCCTCGACCCCGCGACGGAGCAGGCCGGCAGGGCCGCGGCTCGCGGCTGGCGCGGCTGTCTGCGTACCTGGCTGGGCGCTGCGCTGCGCTCGCGCCCGGGCCCGCGTCTGCGCGCCGTCGACGAGGGTCGTGCCAAGGGCCAGGATGCCAAGGGCCACGAGGGGCGGGACCAGGTAGCGGTCCACGAGGAACCAGTCCGGCCCGGCCCAGGCCGTCAGCGCGTTGAGCGGGACGCCCGCCCCCAGCCCGAACCAGGCGAGCCGACGGCGCAGCCGCGCCCCGTCCTCGCTCGTCGAGAACATGCCCGCCCGCACCAGGCGGGACCCCACCAGGAACAGGACGGTGGCCGACGGGACGATCAGGATCAGCTCGATCCGGAACACGTCCAGGTGCGTGATCCGCAGGAGGACCTGGTCGAGCCAGCTCGCCGTCGACAGGGTGGCCGTCGAGGAGGCGGGTGCCCCGTCGCCGGCCGCGTCCGTCCCCGCCGCCGCGCTGGACGTCACGAGCAGCGCGGTGACCGCGGCGATCCCCACGACATGGATACCGGCCAGGACGCCGCCCCAGGCGCGCACCACCCGGTCGCTCCGTCCGATCAGGTACGCGGCCAGCACTGACGCGATCGCGTACCCCATCAGGACGTCGAACTCGAAGACGAGGACGTAGTGCACCAGGCCCTCGACGAACAGGATGCCCGCGCGCAGCGCGTACCGGCCCGGCCAGGGCAGGCCGCGCCTGACCATGGACCGGTACTGCAGCTCCAGGCCGACCCCGAACAGCAGGGTGAGCAACCCGAGGAACTTCCCGTTGACCAGCGCCTGCAGCACCCGCTGGACCGGATCGGGGGTGGCGAAGCCGTTCGAGATCCACTCGGCGGGCCCGCCGGGCGTCGTGAAGATCCAGATGTTGCTGGCGAGCGTGCCGAGGATCGCGACCCCGCGCAGCACATCGAGGGCGACGATCCGGCCCGCGGCGCCCGGCGCGCCCGACATCCTCGGCGCGGGGGCCGACGGCGTCGTCGCAGGTGGCGAGCTCGGCGGTGTGGTGGCAGGCATGCCATGACCTTCTCGTGACCGGCCGGCACCGTCGTCGGCCGAACGGGCGATCTCCGGACTCCCCGCGTACATCGTTCGGACGACCTCGGGGCAGCCCGCACCGGCGCGGGCGCCGGAATTCACGTCGTGGCGGCGCGACCGGCTCTGGCACGCTGACCACATGACGATCCCCACCGGCGCGGTCACTGTGCCCGACGTCGTGCGTGAGATCGCCGGCGACGCCCTCATCACGCCGGCCTGGAGCAACGAGCTCGGCGGCCGCACGTTCCGCCTCGACCCGGTCGGCCCTGTCGGCACGGTCGGCTCGCCGGACGGGACGGCACGGAGTGCCGCACAACGGGGAGCTGCCTTCGTGAAGTGGGCGCCTCGTACGGACCGGGCGGCGGCCGAAGGGATCGACCTCGCCGACGAGGCGGCACGGATGCAGTGGGCGGAGCGGTACACGCCGGTGCCGCACGTCCTCGAGGTCGGCGCCGACGAGGACGCCGAGTGGCTGGCGACGGTGGCGATCGAGGCGAGCTCCGCCGTCGACCCCCGCTGGCTGGCGGACCCCGAGACCGCCGCGCGGGCGATCGGGTCCGGGCTGCGCGCGCTCCATGACGCGCTGCCCGTCGACGAGTGCCCCTGGACCTGGAGCATCGCCGACCGGATGGCCGTCGCCGAGACCCGGGCGACCCGCGGCCATCCGGCCGACGGCTGGTCGGTCGAAGCGCGGGCTCGCCTCCTCGACGCCCCGGACCACGACCGGCTCGTCGTCTGCCACGGTGACGCCTGCGCACCCAACACCCTGCTCGCCGACGACGGCAGCTGGGCCGCGCACGTGGACCTCGGCGCCCTCGGCATCGCCGACCGCTGGGCCGACCTGGCCGTCGCGACCTACAGCCTGGGCTGGAACTACGGCCCGGGTCACGACCACCTGGTCTACGAGGCGTACGGGATCGACGAGGACCCGGACCGGGTCGCCTACTACCGCCTCCTGTGGGACCTCGGCTGAGCGGGACCCGCTACACCGTCGAGGCCTGATCAGCCCGCCGGGCCCGATGGGCCGCCTGGGCGTTGCGGTTGCTGCACGTCGTCGAGCAGTAACGGCGTGACCGGTTGCGGGAGAGGTCCAGGACGATCCCCACGCAGTCGCTGTCGGCGCAGACGGTGAGGCGGGACATCTCGTCGTCGCGGATCACGTCGATCATCGCCATCGCCGTCTCCACGAGGATGCGGGTGGCGAACGGAGCGTCGGTCGGCACGGCGTGGATGTGCCAGTCCTCCGGCGGGTGCCGCACGAGCTGGGGTACCGCTCCCGCCGTGGCCAGCATCTCGTTCACCAGAGCCGCGGCCGAGTCGCGGTCCGCGGTGAGCAGCTCGCGCAGTCGCGGCCTGAGCCCCAGCACCTGGCTGAGCTCGGCCTGCGTACGGTCGCGCCGTCCCGTATAGGCATGCTCGACGAAGAACGCGTCGAGATCCGCGACCGTCGCGATCGTGACCGGCGGCTCACCGCCGTTCACCAGTGCGACGGCGGACTGGAGCGCTCCCTCGGTGTCATGAGTGAAAACCACATTGACACATTACCCCGGCGGCCATAGCGTCAGGACCCATGAGCGCTGTGACACCTGACACCGACCGCACGGGCAGCACCGGCAGGGCCGGTGCCGGCCGAGCGCCGGGGAGCCGGCGGCTGACCACGGGGCTCGTGCTCGCGGGCGTCTCGGCAGCGGCGTTCAGCCTGTCGGGGGTATTCGCCAGCGGGCTGCTCGACACCGGCTGGAGCCCCGGCGCCATGGTCCTCGTCCGCGTCGCCATCGCGGCGCTGGTGGTGCTCCCGCTCGGCATCGTGTCGCTGCGCGGGGACTGGCGTCCCGTACGCCGCAACCTCGGCCTGATCGCGGTCTACGGGGCGGTGTCGGTGGCGGGCTGCCAGTTCGCCTACTTCTCGGCCGTGCAGCACATGCCCATCGGCCCCGCACTCCTGATCGAGTACACGTCGCCCGCCGCCGTCGTCCTGTGGTTCTGGCTGCGGCACGGCCAACGGCCCACGAGAGCGACGATCGCGGGCACGCTGCTCGCCGCCGTCGGGCTGGTGCTCGTGCTCGACCTCGTCTCCGGCGTGCCGGGCGCCACATCGGTCAGCCCCGTCGGCGTCGCCTGGGCGCTGGTCGCGATGCTCGGGGTCTCCACGTACTTCGTCATCAACGCGAACGTCGACACCGGCCTGCCGCCCCTGGCCCTGGCCGCGGGCGGCCTGACCACCGCAACGCTGGCACTCGGCCTGCTCGGCGCGACCGGCATCATGCCGCTGACCTACAGCACCGCGCCACCGGTCTACGCGGGCGCTGAGGTGCCGTGGTGGCTGCCGGTGGTCGGGCTCGGCATCGTGACCGCCGGCCTCGCCTACGTCACCGGGATCGCCGCCGGCCGGCTCCTGGGCCCCCGGCTGTCGTCCTTCGTCGGGCTGTTCGAGGTGGTCGCCGCCATCGGCTTCGCCTGGCTGCTGCTCGGCGAGCTGCCCCGCACCATCCAGCTGGTCGGCGGCGTCCTGATCCTCGCCGGCGTGGTCGCGGTCCAGGCCGGCGAGAAGCGGACGGCGGTCTGACGACAGACAGGGTGCCGTGCGCACCGTCGGGGTCGACGGCGCTCTTCACCCGCCTGCAACAATGGGCAGCACCATGACGGCGCCCTCTTCGACAACCTCGACCACCTCGACAACCTCGACCTCCTCAGCAGCCCTCTCGTCCGCCGGTGACCCCGGCTCGGCGTCGGCCGTCCCCAGGCCTGCCGGGACCTTGATCCCGTACCTGCCGGCGCCGACGGGCAAGGATCCGGACCCGGACGTCCTGTTCGAGAGCTTCAGCGAGTGGGCCGCGGCCGGCGGGCGGGCGCTCTACCCGCACCAGGAGGAGGCCCTCCTCGAGGTCATGACGGGCTCGCACGTCGTGCTCGCGACGCCCACGGGATCGGGTAAGTCGATGGTCGCGATGGGTGCGCAGTTCGCCGCCCTGGCGGCCCACCGGTCGGGACGCGGCGGGCGCACCTACTACACGGCCCCGCTCAAGGCGCTGGTCAGCGAGAAGTTCTTCGACCTGGTCGCGGCGTTCGGCTCGAAGAACGTCGGCATGATGACCGGCGACTCCGCGGTGAACCCGGACGCGCCCATCATCTGCTGCACGGCGGAGATCCTGGCGAACGTCGCCCTCCGCCGCGGTAACGGCGACGAGGACGATGACGACGACGAGGTCATCGCGCAGGTCGTCATGGACGAGTTCCACTACTACGGCGACCCGCAGCGCGGCTGGGCCTGGCAGGTTCCCCTGCTGGAGCTCACGGACACGCAGTTCATCCTGATGAGCGCGACGCTCGGCGACACGGCCCGGCTCCGCGAGGACATCGAGGAGCGCACCGGCCGGCCCGTCGCCGAGGTCGCGGGCGCCGAGCGCCCGGTGCCGCTCACGTTCTCCTACGTCGTCGAGCCGCTCACGGACGTCATCCAGGAGCTCGTCACGACCCACCGCGCCCCGGTGTACGTGGTCCACTTCACCCAGAAGGACGCCGTCGACCGGGCGCAGTCCATGCTGTCGATGAACGTCTCCACCAAGTCCGAGAAGGAGGCCATCACCGCGGAGATGGGCGCCTTCCGGTTCGGCACCGGGTTCGGCAAGACGCTCAGCAAGTTCCTGCGGCACGGCGTCGGCGTGCACCACGCCGGCATGCTGCCGAAGTACCGCCGCCTCGTGGAGCGACTCACCCAGAAGGGCCTGCTCAAGGTCGTCTGCGGCACGGACACCCTTGGCGTCGGCATCAACGTGCCGATCCGCACGGTGCTGCTGACCAGCCTCGTGAAGTACGACGGCGAGCGCATGCGTCACCTCAGCGCGCGCGAGTTCCACCAGATCGCCGGCCGGGCGGGCCGCGCCGGGTACGACACCGTCGGCGAGGTGCTCGTCATGGCGCCCGAGCACGTCATCGAGAACCGCAAGATCCTGGCCAAGGCGGGCGACGACCCGAAGAAGCTCAAGAAGATCGTCCGCAAGAAGGCGCCGTCGGGCAGCGTGAACTGGACCGAGGCCACCTTCGAGCGGCTGCGCGACGCCGACCCCGAGCCGCTCGTGTCCCAGTTCCGCGTGAACCACGCGATGGTGCTCAACGTCCTGGCGCGGGCCTCGTCCCACCGGGCCGCGACCGATCCCATCGACGCCATGCGCCACCTCCTGACGGCCAACCACGACACCGAGACGCAGCAGGCCGAGCACGTGCGCCAGGCATTCCGGATCTACCGCTCGCTGCGGCTCGCCGGCGTCGTCGAGAAGGTCCGGGTGCCCGACGGCGGAGGCGGCCTCCGTCCGTCCGCCCGCCTCATGGTGGACCTCCCCCGCGACTTCGCGCTGAACCAGCCGCTGTCCCCGTTCGCCCTCGCGGCCATGGACCTGCTCGACGTCGAGAGCGCCACGCACGCGCTCGACGTCGTCTCCGTCATCGAGGCGACCCTCGACGACCCCCGCCAGGTGCTCATGGGTCAGCAGAACAGGGCGCGCGGCGAGGCCGTCGCCGCGATGAAGGCCGAGGGGATCGAGTACGAGGAGCGCATGGAGCTGCTCGAGGAGGTCACGTGGCCCAAACCGCTGGGCGACCTCCTGGAGCCCGCGTTCCAGACGTACCGCCGCACGAACCCGTGGGTGGCGGACGCCGAACTCTCCCCCAAGTCGGTGGTGCGCGACATGGTCGAGAAGGCCATGACGTTCACCGAGATCGTGAGCGTGTACGGGCTGGAGCGCACCGAGGGCGTGGTGCTGCGGTATCTCGCCGACGCCTACCGTGCGGTACGTCAGGTGGTCCCCGACGAGCACCGCACCGAGGAGGTGCAGGAGATCATCGAGTGGCAGGGTGAGCTCGTGCGGGGCGTCGACTCCTCGTTGCTCGACGAATGGGAGCGCTTGGCGAACCCCGTGGACGACGACGCCGATCTCGTGACCGACGGCGAGCTGGCCGACGCCGGCGCGGAGGCCCCCGTCCGGCCCGTCACGGGCAACCCGCGCGCGTTCCGTCGCCTGATCCGCAACGCGATGTTCCGCCGCGTCGAGCTGATCGCGCGCGAGTCCTACGGTGCACTGGCTGCGCTGGGTGGCGGCTGGGACGCCGACGCCTGGGGCGACGCCCTGGACCCGCTGTTCGAGGAGCAGGGCGACGACGCCGTCGGGATCGGTCCGGAGGCGCGCTCTGCCGCGCTGCTCACGATCCTCGAACCCGGTGCGGAGCTGCCTGGTAGCGCCGGGGGCGACACCATCCGCGTGGAGCCGGGCACCTGGTGGGTCCGGCAGGTGCTCGACGACGCCGACGCCAACCGCGACTGGGCCGTCACCGCACAGATCGACCTGGCGGCGAGCGACGAGGCCGGCGAGGTCGTGCTCACCGTGCTCACCGTCGGCCAGATCTGACCCTCCCGACGCGTCAGACGCACAGGTCGCCCTGGTGACCCGTGCGTCTGACCGCTCGCGCCCGCACAAAGGCGGTTTACCGTTTATTTACCTTAGGAGCGACTTGGCGTAAAATTCTTTTATTAGAGTTGCGGTCAGCAGTGCCGACGGCGCTGCCCGGACCCAGGAGTGCCAATGACGACGCACCTGCGCAACCCCGACCGCCGCCTCCGCCACCTCACCCCGCTAGTCGCCGCCTGCCTCAGCGCGTTCGGCCTGCTCGCCGGCCTCGTGATCACCGCGACCCCGGCGTCCGCCGCACCGTTGGCGTCCGCGGCACCGTTGACGACCGACGGGCCCGGCGAGGGAGCACCGTGGGTCGTGACCCTCGGCGACTCGTACATCTCCGGGGAGGCCGGCCGCTGGGCCGGCAGCTCCAACGACGACTACCGGCGCGCCGACGCGCTCGGCGAGCACGCCTACCACGACAACGCCGACGGCACCGGCGAGGAGATCGCCCGCTGCCACCGCGCGTCCTCCGCCGAGGCCCACATCGGCGGCGGGGTGAACGGCCTCAACCTCGCCTGCAGCGGGGCCACCACCGCCACCTCCACCGGCCAGTACTTCAAGCCCGGCATCGACTTCTACGACGGCTCGGCAGGCCAGGGCCAGGCCCTCATGCTCCAGGAGGCCGCTGCCACCAGGAACGTCCGCATGGTCGTGGTCTCGATCGGCGGGAACGACTTCGAGTTCGCGAGCGTCGTCCAGACCTGCGTGGTCAACTTCCTCACCTCGCCGACGTGGTGGAAGAACTACTGCCACGACGACAGCTCGGTCGCGGCCAACTTCACCGCCGCCAACGTCGCCGACATCCGGTCCCGGGTGGCGGACTCCCTCGACAACGTCGCGACCGCCATGAGCAACGCCGGGTACAGCACCGACCAGTGGACGCTCGTGGTCCAGACCTACCCGTCACCCGTGCCGGACGGCTCGGAGATCAGGTACTCCGAGTCCGGTTACACGCGCCAGTTCACCGGCGGGTGCGGCCTCTGGAACCGGGACGCCGACTGGGCCAACGCCACGGCGCTGCCCACCATCAACGGTGCGCTGCTCGGTGCCGCGGCCGACGTCGGGCTCCCGAACGTCCGCACCCTCGACATGACGCACGCGTTCGACGGCAAGCGGCTGTGCGAGGAGGGCGTCGGGCTGTACGAGGAGGTGGGCCTGCCCGACTGGCAGTCGCCGGGCGCCGTCGACCGGACCGAGTGGGTCAACCAGATCCGCACGGTCAGCACGATCGGTGACTCGCCGTACTCCGTCCAGGAGTCGCTGCACCCCAGCTACTGGGGACAGCTCGCGATGCGCAACTGCCTGCGCCAGGTCTGGAACGACGGGTCCCCACGCAGCGGGAGCTGCACCATCGGTGACCTCGGCGCGGCCAGGCTGACGCCGTCGGGCGAGCCCCGGATGGTCCTGGGACCGCTCGACCAGGGCTGATCCGGCGCCGCCCCGGGCGTCAGCCGACCAGACCGAACAGGCCGCGGCCGAGCGTCGCGAACCCGCCGATGTAGGCGAGCGTCACGAGCACCTTGCGCGTGGCGCTCGCCGAGATCCGCCCGACGAGCAGCTCACCCAGGCCCATGGACGCCACGAGGGCCACGCCGACCGCCACCCACTCCCACACGGCCAGGTCCGGGAACGTGGCGTCGGCGACCATGAGCTTGGCGATCATGGCGGCTATCGCGTTCGTCAGGAAGATCGGCTGGGCGGTGGCCGCGAAGGCGCGGGGGTCCCAGCGGTCGAGCACGGAGTAGACGGCGATGGGCGGGCCGCCGATCCCGGCGGCGACGCTGCCGAACCCGGCCGCCGCACCCGTGACGAGGAGCGGCAGGCGCGCCTCGGGTGCGAAGGGCCGCTTCGTCCCGCGCAGGCGCGAGGTGACCAGGGCGAGCGTCATCGCGAGCACGACCAGCGCGCCCACACCGATCTCGAGGGTGGGCGCGCCGGCGTCCCGGATGAGGAACGCGGCCGGCACGCTGACCACGATCGACCCCGTCACGAGCCAGCCGTAGCGGCGCCAGTCGACGCCGCGGACCGTGCGCCAGAACACGAGCAGCGCCATCATCGCGCCCACGAGGTTGACGAACAGCACGCCCTCGACCGGGCCGAGGAGCAGGACGATGAACGGGCCGGCGACGAGCCCGAAGCCCATGCCCGCCACACGCTGCAACGAACCCCCGACGAGGATGGCGAGGATCAGTAGAGCGAGCACGCCCCCACGCTAACGGAGCAGTTTCCGACCGGGTTCTGCGGGATTGCGCCGCCGGGCGCCGGAGGCGGCAGAATCGCGTCGTGGCCAAGAACTCGGAGAGAAGAACGTCGGCGAGCAGGGCGACCACCAGGAAGGCGGCACGTGCCAGCCACGGGACGCCGGCCGTCGTGTCGCTCGAGCAGGCGGGGGTGCCGCACACGCTGCACGCCTACGAGCACGACCCGTCGAGCGACCTCAGCTTCGGGATGGAGGCCGCCGAGGCGATCGGCGTCGACGCCCCGCAGGTGTTCAAGACGCTGCTGGCCGACGTCGACGGGAAGCTCGTGGTCGGCATCGTGCCCGTGGACCGCAAGCTCGACCTCAAGGCCCTGGCCCGTGCCGCGGGCGGCAAGAGGGCCGCGATGGCGGAGCCCGCGGCGGCCGAGCGCGCCACCGGCTACGTGGTCGGGGGCATCTCGCCGCTGGGCCAGAAGACCCGGCACGTCACGGTGCTCGACGAGTCCGCCGAGGCGTACGACGTCGTCTACGTCTCCGGCGGCCGGCGCGGGCTCGACGTCGGCCTCGCGCCGGCCGCCCTGCTCACCCTCACAGGCGGGACGACGGCGCCGATCGCCCGTGACTGAGCGACCGCGCCGCCACGACGGGGCGGCCGCCCCGCGGGGTCAGGCCGAGACGGTCTTGCGGTAGGTCGGCAGCACGGCGTCGCTGGCCACGATCTGCTTGCCCAGCGGCATGAGGGACACCGGGATGAGCTTGAGGTTGGCCCAGGCCATCGGGATGCCGATGATCGAGATCACGAGCGGGATCGCCGTGATGATGTGCCCGAGGGCGAGCCACCAGCCCGCGACGATCACCCAGATCACGTTGCCGACCAGGGCCAGCGCACCGGAACGCGGGCTCTCGACGACCTCGCGCCCGAACGGCCACAGGGCGTAGCCCGCGATACGGAAGGAGGCGATGCCGAACGGGATGGTGACGATGAGCAGGCAGCAGATGATCCCGGCGAGCATGTATCCGAGCCACAGCCCGAACCCCGCGAAGATGACCCAGATGATGTTCAGCAGCGTCTTCATGGGTCCATCCTTCCGTAGAGCGACGGGTCACCGGAACCAGGAAACCCCCTGACCTCACCCTGAGCCGCACGCGGCCGCCGGTGCAACCGCGCGGGGCCGCCGAAATAGACTCGGCCCGTGCCCGACCAGTCCCAGCCCTCCGTGCCCCAGCGTCCCGCGACGAAGCCCCAGCGTCCTGCGCCCGACCCGTCCGAACCGCCCGCGACCGGGCCAGGCTCCGGTTCGGTCGCCGCCCGGCTCGCCGTCGTCCGCGCCCGCATCGCCGCGGCCGCCGACGCCGCCGGGCGCGACCCGGGCGCGGTACGCCTCCTCGTCGCGACCAAGACGCAGACCCCTCAGGCCGTGCTCGAGGCGCTGGCGGCGGGTGTCGACCTGATCGGCGAGAACCGGGTGCAGGAGCTCGTCGCGAAGGCTCCCGCCGTCGCCGACCGTCTCGCGGCGGGCACGCTGGAGGTGCACATGATCGGTCATCTGCAGCGCAACAAGATCAACCAGGTCCTGGCCACGGCCACGGGGCTGGAGACGCTCGACTCGCTGGACCTCGCCCGGTCGATCTCGGACCGGTGCGTGCGCGACGGTCGCACCGGCGACCGCGCACTGGAGGTGATGGTCCAGGTCAACGTCACGGGCGAGGCGAGCAAGTCCGGCGTCGGGCCGGACGACGCCGTCGAGCTCGCCACCGCCGTCGCCGCGCTGCCGGGCCTGCGGCTGACCGGGTTCATGACCATCGGCGCGCACCTGGACTCCTCGGCGGAGGACGCGGTCCGCGCCGGGTTCGCCCGGCTGCGCGGGATCCGGGACGCCGTGCTCGCCTCGGGGGCGCCGGGAACGGCGACCGCGACAGAGCTCTCCATGGGCATGTCCGGCGACCTGGAGCTCGCGATCGCCGAGGGCGCGACCATCGTGCGGGTGGGTACGGCGATCTTCGGCCCGCGGCCGGCGCCCTGACGCACGGCCCTCGCCCGGCGCACGTGACCGCCACCACTCTTTGACCCAGGTCACAGACGCCGCACCCACCCGGCGGCTAAGGTCTTCGGGTCCCCCTGCCGACTCCCCTGGAGTGATCGCGCCATGCCCACGGCCACCCTGCTGCGCCCCGCCACTGACGCCGATATCTCACGCCTGGTCACGCTGAACAACGCCGCGATCCCCGCGGTCCCGGACACCCCGGCCGCCGACATGGCCGAGCTGCTCGACGTCGCGTCGCTCGCGCTGGTCGCCGTCGACCCCGACAGCCCCGCGGACCCGCTCGGCTTCGTCGTCGCGCTCGAGAGCGGCGAGGACTGGCCGGGCGAGAACTACGCCTGGTTCGAGGAGCGCGGGCTGGACCACCTGTACGTCGACCGCATAGTGGTCGGCGAGGGTGCACGCGGCCGTGGCATCGGTCAGCTCTTCTACGACGCCGTGTTCGACGCCGCACGCACCGGCGGCCACGAGGTCGTCACCTGCGAGGTCAACCTCAATCCGCCGAACCCCGGCTCGATGCGCTTCCACGGCCGGCTCGGGTTCGAGGAGCGTGGGCAGCAGCTCACCAAGGGCGGAGACGTGCTGGTCGCGAAGCTGGCGGCCGACGTCGGCAGCGCCGACGCGTACGAAGCCGCGGGCCGCGCCGCCAAGCGCCGGGCCGCGACGAGCCGTGCGACGACGACCGGGACGAGCCGGGCCGGCGCCCCGACCACCGGGACCGCGGCGGCACGGGCAGCGCTCACGACCGCCGCCGTCTGACGCCGCGGGTCCCCGCTACGCCGGGTCGATGCCGAGGGTCGCCAGGGCGTCCCGCACGGACGGCCCGCCGATCCGGCCAGGCTCCACGGCAAGGGCCCGCGTCGCCACGGACCGGTCCACGCCCGCGACGAGCATCACGAGGGCGGCCCGCAGGTCGCCGTCCGTAGCGGCCAGCGCGTTCCCGCACACGCCCGGCTCCAGGTTCGTGGCCTGCGTGAGCAGGCGCACCAGGCGCTGGCGCAGCTTGGCGTTGGTCGCGAGCACCTCGACCATGAGGTTCGAGTACGTCTTGCCGAGCCGCACCATGACCGCCGTCGAGAAGGTGTTGAGCACCATCTTCTGGGCGGTGCCCGCCTTCATGCGGGTGGACCCCGTGATGGCCTCGGGCCCGGTGTTCACCAGGATCGGCACGTCCGCCTTCGGAGCCAGGGCCGCGAAGGGGTTGGACGCGAGCAGCACGGTCCGCGCGCCGCGGGCACGGCCCATGTCGAGCGCTCCCCCGACGTACGGGGTGCCACCGCTGGCGGCGATCCCGAACACGATGTCGCCGGGCCCGACGTCGGCGACGAGCGCGCCGCCCGCCTCGATGTCGTCCTCCGCACCCTCGGCCGCCTTCTTGAAGGCGTTCAGCCCGCCCGCCAGGTGCGGCACGAACATCTCCTCGCCGACGCCGTAGGTGGGCAGCAGCTCCGCGGCGTCGAGCAGGCCCATGCGGCCCGACGTGCCCGAACCCACGTAGTGCACCCGTCCCCCGGCGCGGATGCCCTCCACGGCCAGGTCGATCGCCTCGACGATGCGCGGGTGCGCCGCGCGTACCGCGGCGATGACGGCGGCGTCCTCGTCGGTGATCATGCGCACCATCTCGGCCGTGGAGACCACGTCGATGTCACGTGTGCGCGGGTTGCGCTCCTCGGTGGGTGAGACCGGGCGCGGCGCCGACTGTGCGTGCCGTTCGAATCCCGCCTCCGCGATCATCGGCGAGCCCCTTTCGTTCTACGTGCTGTGTGCTCTTGGACCCTGTGCTGCTCATCGCTCATCGGTGCTCATCGCTCATCGTCGCTCGTCGCTCGTCACTGGTCGCTGCTGTGCTGCTCTTCGCTGTCCTGCCCGCCCGAGTGTCCACGGAGGCGCTCGACGGCAGCCCTCGCGTTCGCCCGCCCGGTACCGCACGCCACCACCACAGCCGGGCCACCTCCGCTCAGCGTCCCGAACCAGTCCTCCACCGGCCCGGGAAGACCCGTGTGCACCACGACGAGATCCGGCCGCACCGCCCAGAGCTGCTCCAGGCGGTCTCGTTCGGCCGAACCCGGGACGGGTTCACGGGTGATCACGACCAGTGGTTCGGAGCGGAGCGCGTGCTGGAGGGGGTCCTCAGGAAATTCTGCACCACGTTCGGTACCGGTTCTGTCGAGATCCGCCAGTACACCGTACCGGGTGAATCGGGCAATTAGCACTGCAAGTCCATGTTGGTCCAGACCAAGTTCCGCGGGCACCCCGTCGCGGGCACCGTCCTCGGCCTCTTCGCCGGGAAACACCCTGGCCCCTGGCCACGTCGCGGTGACGGCCGCCTGCACGTGCCGGGCCTTGCGTCCGGCGGCATGGTCGAGCCGGGTACGCAGGTCGACGACGTCCGGCTCGGCCCCTGGCGCGAGCGGCACCAGGCGCCCGCCGCGCACGTGCACGACGGCGTCCGCGATCTGCGCTCCCAGCCCGGAGAGGTCCGCGAGCGCCTCCGTCGCGACGTCGACGCCGGCTGCCGTCCCTGCGGCCGTCCGCCGGTCGCGGACCGCGGTCACGAGCGCCTGGGTGCGGGCCCTGGACTCCTCGAGCTGCTCGACGGTCAGCCGTCCGGCGGTCACGGCCTGGCTCAGCGCGTCGTACGACTCGGTGTACAGGGCGGGGTCCAGGCCGAGGCAGAGCAGGTCGGCGCCGGCCTCGACGGCGCGGACGGCGGCCTCTCCCACGGAGCCGGTGAGCTGGCGCAGGGCGCCCATGTCGAGGGCGTCGGTGATGACCGGCCCCTCGTGGCCGAGCTCGCGCAGCAGGCGGGTCGCGGCCGGCTCGACGGAGGCGGGTGCCGGCCCGAGCGCGGGAAAGAGCACGTGGGCGGTCATGACGGCGTCGAGGGCGGACTGGCCGGCGTCCCGGCCCTCCGGCCGCAGGGCGCGCGCGAAGGGCAGGAGGTCCCGTGCCCGCACGATGTCGAGCGGCGCGTCGACGACGGGCAGGCCCACGTGGGAGTCGACGGTGGTCGCACCGTGCCCGGGGAAGTGCTTGCCGCACACTCCGACGCCGGTGCTGCGCACGCCGCGCGCGAACGCGATGCCGTGCCGGGCGACGTCGTCGGGCGTGGTCCCGAAGGCGCGCACGCCGATCACCGGGTTGTCGGGCTCGGAGACGACGTCGAGCACCGGGCCGAGGAGCAGGTCGATGCCGGTCGCGGCGAGCAGCCGGCCCATTGCCCGGCCGGCGTGCAGCGAGACGGTGCCACCACCGGGGTTGGCGCCGAGCGCGGCGGCCCCCGGCAGCGACGATCCGGTGACCGCTTCGAGCCGCGACACGTCGCCGCCCTCCTCGTCCACGGCGATCACCAGGTCGGGCGAGATCGCATGGAGGGCGGCGGAGAGGGCCGCTGTGGTGGCGACGTCGGGGGTGTTCCGCGCGAAGTAGACGACGCCGGCCAGCCCGGCGCGGGCGGCGTCGGCCAGCCACTCGGGGACGGCCGTGCCCTCGAAGCCGGGCAGGAGCACGCCGTTGACGGCGCGCTCCGCGCGAGCCGGCCCGGCGTGCTCCGCGGTCATGCCTTCACGGCTCCCGCGGTGAGGCCGGAGGCGAGGCGGCGCTGGACCAGGATGAAGAAGATCATCACGGGCACGGTGATGATCGTGGACGCCGCCATGATGGCGCCCCAGTCGTTGGAGTGGATGCCGAAGAACGAGCGGAGGCCGATCGCCACCGTGTAGCTCTCCGTGGCGCCGCCGAGCATCGTCATGGCGAAGATGAACTCGTTCCACGCGGTGATGAAGCTGAAGATGCTGGTGGCGACCAGGCCGGGTGCCACGAGGGGCAGCAGGACCGACCAGAACATGCGGCCCCAGGTCGCGCCGTCGAGGTAGGCGGCCTCCTCCAGCTCGACGGGGACCGCGGCGACGAACCCGCGCAGCATCCAGATCCCGAACGGCAGCGCGAGCGCCACGTAGACGACCATGAGGCCGATCAGGGTCCCGAGCAGCTGCAGGTCGCGGACCTGGACGAACAGCGGGATGACGAGCGCCTCGAGCGGCACCATCTGGACGATCAGCACGAGCATCAGGATCTGGGTGCGCATCCGGAACCGGAAGCGCGCGACCGCGACGGACGCCAGCAGCGCGAGGACCGACGAGACGACCACCGTGCCGAGCGCCACCAGCAGGGAGTTGCGCAGGAACGTCCCGAACCCGCCCTCGGTGAGCACGAACACGTAGTGGTCGAGCGTCGGCTCGGCCGGCCAGAAGCTGTTGGTGTGCCCGGCCTGCGCGTCCAGCGAGCTGTTCAGCATCCAGTAGACGGGGAACAGCGTGAACAGGAGCAGCAGGGCGACGAGCACGCCCTTGCCGAGCTGCTTCAGCGGTGAGCGCCGCGCGGTGCGCCGCAGCGGGCGCAGGGTCGGGGCCGAGCGGGTGACGCTCATCGTTCCTCCTCCGCCAGGACGGTGCGGACGTAGACGGCGGTGATCGCGAGCAGCAGCAGCGTCAGGAGCACGGCGATCGCCGAGCCGAAGCCGTACCGGTTCTGCCCGAACGACTCGACGTACGACCACACTCCCAGGTTCAGCACGGACCGGTTCGATCCCGCGCCGCCGGGCATGAGGTAGACCTGCGCGAACACCTTGAAGTCCCAGATGGTCGACAGGATGATCACGACGGCGAACACCTGCCGCAGCTGGGGCACGATGATCAAGAAGAACCGGCGGAACGCGCCGGCGCCGTCCATCTCCGCGGCCTCCAGCATCTCCTTGGGCACGCCGAGCAGGCCGGCGAGCACGGTGACCGCGACGAACGGGAACCCGTGGTGGATCACGTTGAGCAGGACTATCGCGTAGAACGACCACCGGTCGGTGAACCAGTTGGTGGGGTCGTCCAGCAGGCCGAGCCCCATCAGGACGTCGTTGAAGACCCCGCGGTCGGCGTCGAAGATCCAGACCCACACGTACGTACCGGTGACGGCGGGCATGGCCCAGGCCGCCATGATCGCGCTGGACGTGACGGTGCGCCAGAAGGTGCCGAGCGACGCGAGCAGCACCGCCACGCCGGTGCCGAACGCGACGGTGCCCGCGACGGACAGGACGGCGAACCCGACGGTGTTGGGCAGCACGACGGTCCACAGCTCTGGCGACGTCAGGATCTCCGCGTAGTTCCCGGCGCCGATCCAGTTGGGCTCGCCCGTCGTGATCTCCCGCAGACCGTAGTCCTGCAGGGAGAAGAGGAACACCCGCACCAGCGGCCACAGCAGCAGCACGGCCAGGACCGCCAGCGCGGGGGCGAGCAGCAGCCAGGGCCGCACGGTGGCGGCCCTGGCCCGGCTGAGCCGCGGCAGTGTCTTTCGCGGACGGGTCTCCGTCAGCTGCTGAGTCACTCAGACCCGTTCAGGACGTTCGTCATCTCCTCGGCGGCTGCCGTGCTCGCCTCGTCGACCGTCGCGTCCCCGGAGAGGATCGACTGCATCATCGTGCTCGTGGTGAGCTTGGCCTGCACAGCGCCGTAGGTGGGCGCCACGGGCACGGACGCGCCGCCCTCGACGAACTGCTGGGCGAACGGCGCCACGAGCGGGTCGGTGCTCTCGAGCGTCTCGTCCAGCAGCGAGACCTGGCCGGGGAAGTACCCGGACTGCTCGCCCCACTGCTGCGCGAACTCGCCGGTGGTCATCATCTCGATGAACGTGAAGGCCAGGTCCTTGTCCTCGGCCGTCTCGAACATGCTCAGGTGCGAGCCACCCAGGACCGACGGGGCGATGCCGCCGTCCTGGCCGGGGATCGGCACGGCGGCGAACTTGCCCTCCATGTCCGCGTTCGCGTCGACGATCGCACCCGGCGTCCAGGAGCCCATGACCGCCATACCGACGTCGCCCGCGGCGAACGCGTCGAGCACGTCGGTCTCGCGCCAGGTGGTGGCGCCCTCCGACGAGTAGCCGCCCTCGGTGGCCAGACCGGTCCAGAACTCGATGCCCTCCTGCGACTCGGGGCTGTCGAGGTGCGAGGTCCAGGTGTCGCCCTCGAGCGTGGCGACCTCGCCACCGGCTCCCCACACCCACGGGTAGACCGTGAACTCGGCGTCGCCGGGGACGGCCACCGCGATCTTGTCCGGGTACTCCTCCTTGAGCCCCGCCGCGGCCTCCTCGAGCTCCGCCCACGTGGTGGGCGGCTCGACACCGGCCTTCTCGAACATCTCCGTGTTGTAGACGAGCGAGCGCACCCCGGCGTACCAGGGCATGCCGTAGAGCTGCTCGTCGTAGGTCCCCGCCTCGACCAGCCCCTCGACCAGGTCGTCGCCGATCCCGGCAGCGTCCACGTACTCGTCCAGCGGCGCGAGCGCGCCGGCGTCGGCGAACTCGGGGGTCCAGGTGGTGCCGGTCTCGGCGACGTCGGGGGTGGTGCCACCGGCGATCGAGGTGACGAACCGGTCGTGGGCGTCGCCCCACTCGACGAACTCGACGTTGAGCGTCGCGCCGGTCTCCTCCTCGAACGCCGTCGAGACGTCGGCGAAGAAGCCGTCGGCCTCGGGGTTCGTGCCCTGCATGATCCAGACGTCGAGGGTGCCGTCACCCTCGCTCTCTCCGCCGCCGCCCCCGCCGCCGCCGCAGGCGGCCGTCGTGGCAGCGAGAAGCAGTGCACCAGTGGTTGCAGCTATGGGCCGTCGCATCGCTCGAGTCATCGTTCGGCTTCCTTCCGCTCGGTGCCGCGAGAGAAGCCAGGTGAAATTCCTGAGAAATGAAATTCCCTATACGCGGCATTGCGTGGAGATTACTGACGGGATGAACTATCTGCTAGGGGTGTTACCAAACCGTGATTGCCCATGATGGCACGCGATCCGAACCAAGTCCCGTGGCGCGTTCTACAGAACGCGCGCGGTCCATTTCGGCGTGCCGAACTTCGACTCCACCAGCTCGCCTGCCAGCCCCCACTCGGTGGGGGTGATCTCGCCGGTCACGGTGCGGTACCGCGCACGGAAGGAGGCCTCGAGCGCGTCGATCACCGCGGCCCGGCCGAGCCCGGTCTGGGAGCGCAGCGGATCGACCCGCTTGCTCGCGCTGCGCGTGCCCTTGTCGCTGAGCTTCTCGCGCCCGATCCGCAGCACGTCGGTCATCGTGTCCGCGTCCATGTCGTACGCCATCGTCGCGTGGTGCAGGACGGCGCCCCCGGCGAGCCGCTTCTGGGCCGCGCCGGCGATCTTCCCGGCGGGCGAGGCGATGTCGTTGAGCGGTACGTAGGCGGCGTCGATGCCGAGCTCGTGCAGCGCGCCGATCACCCAGTCGTCCAGGAACGCGTAGGACCGTTCGAAGCTCAGGCCGTCCACGAGCGAGCCCGGCACGTACAGGGAGTAGGTGATCGTGTTGCCGGGCTCCATGAACATGGCGCCACCCCCGGAGATCCGCCGGATCACGCGGGCCCCGTGCCGCGCGGCACCCTCGACGTCGACCTCGTTGCGCAGGGACTGGAACGATCCGATGATCACCGCGGACTCGTCCCACTCCCAGAACCTCAGGGTCGGCCCCCGCCGCCCGGCGCCGAGCTCCTCGGTCAGTACCTGGTCGAGCGCGACGTTGAGCAGCGGCGACACCGCAGGAGTACGGACCACCTGGAACTCGTGGTCCTCCCAGGCGGTCGCGTGGCCCAGCGCGCGCCGGGTGGCCACGGCCACGGCGTCCGCGTCGAACCCCACGGCAGTGGCCCCTTCGAGCGCACCCCGCACCGCCTCGGCGAGCTGCGCCTTCGAGGCGTCGGTGGGCATGCCGTCCAGGGCGGCACCCATGGCTTCCAGCGCCTCGTCGGGCTCGAGGAAGAAGTCCCCGCTCACCCGCGTGCCCACCAGCCGTCCCGGGGGTCTCTCCGCCTCGACCACATCGGTCTCGACACGAACCAGCTTTCCGAGTGGAACCTTGAACTCTCCTCGCACGTGTTCACAGTAGGCGACGGTGCCTGCGGTGTCCGACGTCGGGAACCGCGCCTTAGGTACGGAAGGTGCGGCCCGGCGTCGGGCACATCCGTTTATTTGGCGAGAAGGCGTCTCAGAACAGACCAGAATTTCCTCCTCTCTTTAGACAACCTTGCCCTGGTTTCGTGTCAGAATGACCTGGTGTCCGAACTCGCACAGGGTATTGATGAAGCGGCGGTCGACGCCTGGGTCGTCGCTCTCGACGTAGGCGGCAGTGGCTCGCGCCTTGTCGCTGAATTCGGCAGTTCCACACACCCCGAGCGCATCAGCCTGAGCGGTCGCGCCGTCAAGGTGAACCACCACGGCAGCGACGCTCCCGCCGTCGTCGCCTCGCTGTGCCAGTCCTTCAACGCGTGGGCCGCACGCATGGGCCACGACGGGATGAGCGACGGCAGCACCGCACCCGTCGCCTCCGCCGCCGTCGGCATCACCGGCCTGACCTCGCTGGTCGAGAAGCCGACCGACGTGCACGACATCCTGGCGCGCGAGCTGCGGACCAACCGCACCGCCGTCGCCGGTGACGCGCTCACCGCCCACCTCGGCGCCCTGAAGGGGCGCGCCGGGGCAGTGCTGTCGGTGGGTACCGGTGCCGTCGCGTTCGGCTACGACGGCGTGAGCCGCTGGCGCCGCGCTGACGGCTGGGGCCACCTGCTCGGCGACCTGGGCGCGGGCGTCTGGGTCGGCGGCGAGGCGCTGCGCGCCGCCGGTCGCTACCACGACGGCGCGTCCCGCGGTGCCTCGAAGCGCCTCCTGGAGGCGGCGGTCGCCAAGTTCGGCCTGATCGAGAGCTGGCCCAACCAGTTCTACAAGAACGCGGAGCGTGCCCGGCAGCTCGCCTCGATGGCCCCTGAGGTCATCATCGCGGCGGCCGAGGGCGACTCCACGTCGATCCGGATCCTCGACGAAGCCGGCCGGCACCTCGCCGACACGCTGTCGAGCGCGCTCGGCCGGGGCATCCCGCCGCTCGCCTCCACGACCGGCCGTCTGGTGCAGGAGGAGTCGCCGCTCACGGTGTCGCTCACCAAGCACCTCTCCGAGGACCGGCCCGACGTCTCGCTCGTACCGAGCGACGGGTCGCCGCTCGACGGTGCGCTCAACCTGGCCCGCCGCCTGCGCGAGGCGCCGCAGTCCGTGGCCGGGTTCCGGCCGTGGCTCACGGTCCGGGTGGACGGCCACCACACCCTCAACGAGGCGCCCGAAGACGTCGGCGCCTCCGACACCCTTGCTGCGGAGCTCTCGGCGACGGACCTGCCCGGTGACGAGCTTCAGTGACCGGTTGTCGTTCACTGCCCGGTTCCATCACCACTGCGTCACGCCCGGATCCCCGGTACGGGTGTATGTTCTCGACCCCTAGACCCACCACCCCATCCCGGGAGATGCGACATGACAGGTGACGTCCTCGTCCGACTCAGGCGCGCACTACCTACGCTGCGACCAGCGGAGGCGAGGGTGGCGCAGACGGTCCTCGACGACCCGAACACCGTCGTCCAGTCGACCATCACTGAGCTCGCCGGCCACGCGGACACGTCACAGGCCACGGTCGTGCGCTTCTGCCGCGCCGTCGGCTATGCGGGCTACCCCGAGTTCCGGATCGACCTCGCCCAGGCGACCAGCCGGCGTGAGGTCGAGATGGAACGCTCCGGCATCGCCGAGGGCGAGATCAACCAGACCGACGACATCGAAGCCGTCGTCTCGAAGATCGCCTTCCACGAGGCCCGCACCATCGAAGAGACCGCCCGCATGATCGACACCGACGCGATCGAGCGGGTCGCCACCGCGATCTCCGAGGCCAAGCGGGTCGACGTCTACGGCGTCGGATCCTCCAACCTCGCCGCCGCCGACCTCGCGATGAAGCTGCAGCGCATCGGGGTGTTCGTGTTCACCTCCCCCGACCCGCACCAGCAGCTCGCCTCGTCGGCGCTGCTCGAGCCGGGCAACGTGGCCATCGCCGTCTCGCACTCCGGGCAGACGCGGGAGACCAACCAGGCTCTGGAGAACGCCCGCAAGCGTGGCGCGCTCACCGCGGCGATCACGAACTTCCCGGACGCGCCGATCGGCCTCGTGTCCGACGTCGTCCTGGCGACCACTGCCCGCGAGACCCAGTTCCGGGTCGGGGCCATGTCGAGCCGCATCGCTCAGCTCACCGTCGTGGACTACCTGTTCGTCCGCGTCGCCCAGCGCACGTACGACCGCTCGTCCATCGCCATCAAGGCGACGTACGACGCCGTGCCTGACTCGTGCCACATCTCGGCGTTTCGTTATCGGCGGAGCTGTGGTCTGGGGTGATGGTCGCGGGTTGGGCTGTTCGGGGTGACTAACGGGCT
>NZ_JBEZZF010000081.1:0-22717 GCF_040639055.1 Promicromonospora sp. NPDC023987
GTTGACGTGAGATCGGTCGGTTGAAGGACCGATCTCACGTCAACGGACCGAACTCATCCCGGCGTCCGTGCAAGTGACCGAACCCAGTGGCGCAGCTGCCCGCCAGCCCGCGGGTCCCGCCGGTCCCCCAGCCCCGCCAGTCCGCGAAAGCACCTACCCTCACTCATAGCCGCACGGTATGACTCTTTCGTGAGTATGCGGGTGAAATTTACCCTTTTAGGGTTCACTTCACCTACATCCCCAGGGAGGCAGCGTGACTTCCACACACAGCAACCGCCGTCGGCTGATCGTCGGCGCGGGCATAGCAATCGCACTCGCAGCGGCTCCGGCCGCCGCGGCCATGACGTACACGACGCCGGACGAGGTCACTGCGCCCGTCGCGGGCGCGCTGATCGAGGACTCGTACATCGTCGTGCTCGAGGACTCCGACGTCGCCAAGGCCGAGGTCAAGGGCACGGCCAGCACCCTCGTGCAGAAGTACGGCGGCGAGGTGCGGCACTCCTACACCAACGCGGTGCGGGGCTTCTCGGCGTCCATGTCGCCGGGCCAGGCCAAGCAGCTCGCGGCCGACCCATCGGTGGCGTACGTGGAGCAGAACCGCGTGGTGACGGCCAGCGACACCCAGTCGCCGGTCCCCTCCTGGGGCCTGGACCGCATCGACCAGGCGGAGCTGCCGCTCGACGACTCGTACACGTACGAGAGCTCGGGCTCGGGGGTGACGGCCTACATCGTGGACACGGGCATCCTGACCACCCACGAGGACTTCGGCGGCCGGGCGGTCAGCGGCACCGACACGGTCGACGGTGACGACGACGCCACGGACTGCGCGGGTCACGGCACGCACGTGGCGGGCACCGTGGGCGGTTCGGCCCACGGCGTCGCCAAGGACGTCTCGCTCGTCGGGGTCCGCGTCCTGGACTGCGGCGGCTCGGGCAGCTTCGACGGCGTCATCGCGGGCATCGACTGGGTGACCGCGGACCACCAGGCCGGCGACCCGGCCGTGGCCAACATGTCGCTCGGCGGCGGGTTCTCGCAGGCAGTGAACGACGCCGTCTCGGCGGCCGTCGCGGACGGCGTCACCTTCGCTCTCGCGGCGGGCAACGACAGCGGAGCGGACGCGTGCGACGGGTCCCCGAGCTCCACCCCGGAGGCGATCACGGTGGGCGCCACCGAGGACACGGACGCCCGTGCGTCGTACTCGAACATCGGCAGCTGCGTGGACATCTTCGCGCCGGGCAGCGGCATCACGTCGGCCTGGTACACCAGTGACACGGACACCAACACGATCAGCGGCACCTCGATGGCCACCCCGCACGTCGCGGGTGCGGCGGCGCTCGTGCTGTCCGGCAACCCCGCGGCCACCCCGGCCGAGGTCGGCGACGCCCTGACAGGTGCTGCCCTGCCGGACGTCGTAACCGACCCGGGCACCGGCTCGCCCAACCTGCTGCTCAACGTGAGCGGCCTCTGACGGCCACGCCCACCATCCACGAGGGGACCCCGGCATCCAGCCGGGGTCCCTTCGTGGTTCCCTGGCCCGTCAGGCGAAGATGCCCGCGGTCCCCATCTCCACCCGACGGCGCCCGGCCCGTTCGTCGTCACCGAACCGGTCGACTCCCCAGGACAGCGTCGTGGCGAGCTCGAACACCTCGTCACGGGTGACTGCGTCGGCCGCGTCGCCCGACGACTTCGCGGCGTCGAGCAGGTCACCCGTCCGCACGAGCAGCGGGTTGCACGCGGAGTAGAGCGGCGACTCCGGGTCGTCGTACGTGGTGGCGACGCAGTATGGCAGGTCGTGCCAGATGCGCAGCTGCCACGTCAGCCGCACGAGCCACTCCACGAGCGCCTCCCGCGGGGTGTGCGAACGTGCCAGCTCGTCGGCCTCGGCCAGCGCCGTGCCGATGTAGTCCTCCATCACGGCTGCCAGCAGGTCGTCGCGCGTGGGGAAGTTCCGGTAGAGCGTGGCGTTGCCGACCCCGGCCCGCAGGGCGATGCCGTCCAGCGAGGCGAGCACGCCCTCCTCCGCGAAGGTCTCGCGCGCCGCGCGCAGGACCGCGTCGCGGTTGCGGCGCGCATCGGCCCGCAAGGGCCGCGGCGCCGGGGTGGGAGCACCTCGAGCAGCAGGCATGGCATCTCTCCTTGCATAAACGGGGAGGCTCCCCACATACTGATCCGGGGACACTCCCCACATGATCGAGGAGTATAGATGAACCAGACACTCGACGGCCGTACGGTGCTCGTGACGGGCGCCAACGGCGGCCTCGGAGCGCAGTTCGTGCAGCAGGCGCTCGACCGCGGGGCCCGCAAGGTCTACGCGGCGACCCGCTCCCCCGGGCGCTGGACGGACCCACGGATCCAGCCGCTGACCCTCGACCTCACCAGCCCGGACGACGCCACCCGCGCCGCCGCCACGGCCTCCGACGTCGACCTGCTGGTCAACAACGCGGGCATCGCACCGGCCGGTGACTCCGTCGCGGGACCCGAGGACGAGCTGCGCCGCACCTTCGAGACGAACTTCTTCGGCACGCTGCGCGTCGCGAACGCCTTCGCGCCGGTGCTCGCGGCCAACGGCGGCGGAACCCTCCTGAACAACCTGTCCGCGGCGGCCTGGAGCAACGTGCCGACCGGCTACGCGGCGTCGAAGGCGGCGATGTGGTCGGCCACCAACGGGCTGCGGCTCCAGCTGCGGGCCCAGGGCACGCACGTGATCGGCCTCCTCGTCGGCATGGTCGACACGCCGATGACTCAGCGGTGGGACGTCCCGAAGGTCAGCGCCGAGAGCGTGGTCGCCCAGGCCTACGACGGCGTCGCGGACGGTGCGCTCGAGGTGCTGGCCGACGAGCCGACTCGTGACCTGAGGTCCCGGATGGGCACCAGGGCCGAAGAGCTCTACCCCTGGCTCGACGCCCAGCTCGGCGCGTTCGTGCCCTGATCCAGGGGGCCGGCCCAGCAGGAGAGGTCGGCAGGAGGGGTCGGCCCGCGACCGGCCCGACCCTTCCGCGCCGGGCACAGATCACACCCGGTCAGGGCCGCATGCGGGGCGCGACGCCGCCGTCGGCCGCTAGCGTTGGGCTGTGACCGCAACCGCCGCCCCCACGTCCCGGTTCGCCGCGTTCGCCGGCTGGATCGACCGCTTCCGCCACTGGACGCGCGCCGTCATCGTCGCGAACCTGGTCGGCCAGATCGGCATCATCGGAACCGGCGGTGCCGTGCGCCTGACCGAGTCAGGACTGGGCTGCTCCACGTGGCCGGAGTGCGAGCCCGGCCAGTTCACCCCACAGTTCCACGAGGCCACGACCCTGCACCCGTACATCGAGTTCGGGAACCGCACGCTGACCGGCGTGCTGGCGCTCATCGGGGTCCTGCTCGCCGTCGCGGTCTGCACCGACCTGAAGCGGTCATCGTCCTACCGCCTGCTCGGCCTGGTGCCGATCCTCGGCGTGCTGGCGCAGGCCCTGATCGGCGGCGTCGTGGTGCTGCTGCACCTGCACCCCGGCTGGGTCTCCCTGCACTTCGGCGTGTCGGCCGCCCTCGTGGCAGCGTCGTTGTACGTGCTGCACCGGCACGACGAGGGCGACAAGGCCCCGGTCCGCGTGGTCGGACCCCGTACCCGCGCCCTGGCCTGGGCGCTCGCCGCGCTGACCGCCGTCGTGGTCGTGCTCGGCGTGCTGACCACGGGTGCGGGCCCCCACAGCGGCGACGCCGAGGTGGGCTACCGGATCGCCGTCGACCCGGCGCTGCTGACCAAGTGGCACGCCGCCGCGGTCTGGGTTTTCCTGGCCGCCCTGGTCGCCTACCTGGTGGCGGTTCGCGGCGGGCCCGCCCCGGTGCGGCGCGCCGCGGTGATCCTGGTCGCCATCACGCTGGCGCAGGGCCTCATCGGGTACGTGCAGTACTTCACCGACCTGCCCGAGCTGCTGGTGGGGCTGCACATGATCGGCGCGGCCGTGCTGATCGCGGGCACCACGCGGGTCTGGCTGACGACCCGGGTGCGCTGATTCCGGCAGCTCTGGCCCCGAGGTCGTGACTTCGCGGCAGAGCGCCAGCATCAGCGCGCCGGCAGCACGGGCGGCGCCCACTGCGCGAACCGCTCCATGGCGCCGATCATGGCGCCCGACGGGAGCGCCCGCAGCAACCCGTTGCGCATGCCGACGAGCGCCGGGTTGGCCAGCTGCTCGCCGAACCGCGCGCTCGCCCAGGCCGAGCGCAGCACCCCGGCGGTCCGGGGACGCCGCACGCGGTCGTAGGCGGCGAGCCCCTCGACCACGGAACCCGTGCCGGAGACCGACGCCGCCAGCACCACGGCGTCCTCGATCCCCTGGCCTCCGCCCTGGCCCACGTTCGGCGGCATCGCGTGCGCCGCGTCGCCCACCAGGGCGACCCGGCCCCGCGCCATGTGCGGGATCGGCTTCGGAAAGCCGTAGAGGTCGAGCTGCAGCAGCCGCTCCGGCGGTGTGGCCGCCAGGACCTGCGGGATGGGATCGTGCCAGCCCGCGAAGGCTGCCCTGGCGGC
Source organism: Promicromonospora sp. NPDC023987 (assembly GCF_040639055.1). Taxonomy (NCBI): domain Bacteria; kingdom Bacillati; phylum Actinomycetota; class Actinomycetes; order Micrococcales; family Promicromonosporaceae; genus Promicromonospora; species Promicromonospora sp. NPDC023987. The sequence continues at coordinate 4,511 of NZ_JBEZZF010000081.1, forward strand.
GTCCAGGTTCGCGACCGGGTCGCCCGTCGGCCGACCCGGCGGGCCCACCTGTGTCGCGTACCAGTAGAGCTGGCCGTCGGCCAGGGCGATCAGGCCGAACTCGCCACCCGGTCCCCAGGTCTGGGACATCTCCGTGATCCCGGGGTTGTCGAGCACGGCGAGCCAGGTCGTCGACCCGACGTACACGGGCTCCGTCGCGTCCGGGGCAACGGCGGCGCGCAGGTTCGACCGGACGCCGTCCGCGGCGACCACCAGGTCCGCGCTCAGCGTGGAGCCGCCCTCGAGGGTGACGGTGGCGGGTCGCGCGGTGTCGCCGGGCTCGACCGCGAGCGCCTCCGCGCCGTAGGTGACGCGGGCGTCGCCGAGGGCCTCCAGGAGGGCCGCCTGGAGGCGGGGCCGGTGGAAGGCGATGGCGATGGTGCCGAGCCGTGCGGCGATCCGCTCGGCCGACAGGTGGACCAGCGTCCGGCCCGAGCCGTCGCGGAGCATGCCCGGGGAGATCGGCCGGCCCGCCGGCCGCACCGTGCCGCCCACCCCTGCCGCGTCGAGGCCGCGCAGCGCGTTGGCCATCAGCACGATGCCGGCACCCGTGGTGCGCGGTTCGGGCGAGAGCTCGAGCACCTGGACGTCCCAGCCACAGCGCAGCAGGGCGTTGGCCGTGGTCAGGCCCGCTATCCCCGCTCCGACGACTATCGCACTCCTGGTCATCACGCCTCCCGGCTACCCGTTGTACCACTACGTTCGTAGTAGAACACATGGTGCCATACTGGGCAGGTGCCCCGGACCAACCCTGCCCGACGCCGCGCCCTGACCGACGCCGCCATCTCCCTGCTCGCGTCGGACGGCGTGCACGGGCTCACCCACCGGTCCGCCGAGCGCGCAGCCGGGCTCCCCGCGGGCACCGCCTCCAACTACTTCCGCAACCGCGAGGAGCTGCTCGTCGCGGCGGCGGAACGGATCATCGAGCTGCACCTCGACGAGATGGACCGCGTCAACACCGACGCCGTCCGCGAGGACGCCGACCGGGCGCCGGACCTCGCCGAGCTGATCGGGATCTCGCTGGAGACCGCGTCGTCGTCCCTGCGTGACCGGTACCTGGCGATCTTCGAGCTCGTGCTCGAGTCGCGGCGGCGCCCGGCGCTCGCCGCTGCCATGTCCCGCCTGGCCGGGGGTGCCGCCGCCTTCACCGGTGACCAGCACGCGCTGCTGGGTCTCGACCTGCCGCCACGGGCCGCCCCGCTCCTCATCACGCTCTACGGCGCCGCGCTGTTCGCTCTGGTGACGACGCCGAGCGACGCCGGCGTCCCGTCGGCGCACGAGCTGGCGCGCGCACTCGTCGCGGGCACGCTGGCCACCACGACGGACGCCGAGCGTGAGAGCAAACGTCTACCCAGCGATTCCGCCCGAAACCGTTGAGAGTTTCGGACCGAATCGCTGGGTAGACGCGGACCTGGGTCAGACCTCCGGGATCCAGAGGTCCTCGCCCGACGGGGGCGTGCCGACCGGGCCCGCGCCGACCGGCACAGGCACCGGCGCAGCCTCCGGCAGGTCGCCCAGCGCGCGCTGCGCCACGGCACCCGACGAGAAGTTCGCGTAGCACTCGGGGCAGTACCAGTCCGGCGTCGGTACCGGGGTGTCGAAGCCGCCGTAGACGACGTCCGGCTCGAGCCTCAGGTTGTCGTGGATGGCCTGGCCCCACACGATGCGCTTGGTGGCGCCGCGCTGGCCGCACGACGGGCACGACGGACGCATCTGCGCCCGCTGCGACAGCACCGGGTGCGGGTGCAGCAGGGCGTGGCACGGTCCGCACACCAGGAACGTCTGCTCGATGAGCTCCCCGAGGGGACGCTCGCCGGTCTCGCCGGTGTGGGCACCGTCGTCGTGCGGCCGCAGCTGCATGACGTCGACGAACCGCTCGCACGACGCGCAGCGCTCTTCGCGGCGCAGGTCGGCGCCCGCCACCTGCTTGTGCCCGAGCAGGCGCAGGACGTGCAGGTTGGGCGACAGCTCGTCGGTCTCGCAGTTGCCGGCGTCGAGCGTGCCGGTGGCACCGTGCTTGTACTGGTGGGCGATGCCGTCGAGCACCAGGCGGGCGTGCTCCTGGGGCAGCCAGCCGGACGACCGCGCGTACGCGGCGGCGCCGTTGAAGAGGTCGTCCCAGACCACTGGCTTGTCGGGGCCGAACACCTCGTCACTGACCCAGTCCTCACCCTGGCTGGTGCCCATGAGCTCGACCGCGGCGACGATGCCGGGCTCCGAGCCCACGACGGTGACGACGACGTCGCCGCGCTGCGGGCCGTCCGCACCACCCGGCAGACGGTGCTCGTGGCTGCGGCTCGCGATCGCGACCGCCTCGCCCAGCCAGTCCTCGGACCAGTTGAGGTAGACGGACGGAACGAGCCACGCCGGAAGGGACGATACGTTGGGAAGCATGTCGGGTTCGCTGGTCACGCGGGGAGAATAGCGCAGCCCGATGACGTGGCTCTAACCACGACCGGCCATCGGGCTGCACCGCTCAGTTCTTGCGGTACTCCCACGGGCTGTCGACCGGGCGCAGCGTCTCCCAGTCCGACGCCCGGCCGATCGCCGCGGCGAGCACGCCCGCGATGGTCGCGGCGTTGTGCAGCTTGCCGGCGAGCGCGAGCGCGGCGGCCTCCTCCAGCGGCACCGGCACGACGACCATGTCGGCCTCCTCGGCCTCGCGCGTGTGCAGCTCGTCGTCCGGCACCGGCGTCAGGTCGCGGGCCAGGTAGACGCGCACCGCCTCGTTGCTCCCGCCCGGCGTGGGCAGCAGGTCGAGGAGCACGTCCCAGGTGGCGGCGGACATGTCCGCCTCCTCGGCCAGCTCACGAGCCGCCGCGACGTGCGGGTCCTCGCCGTCCAGGTCGAGCAGACCGGCGGGCGCCTCCCAGAGGAAGGCGCCGACCGGGTGCCGGTACTGGCGCAGGAGCAGGACGTCGCCGTCGTCGTTCAGCGCCACGACGACCACCGCACCCGGGTGGTCCACGTACTCCCGGCGCACGATGCCGCCGGCCTCGCCCAGGTCGACCTCGTCCGAGACCATGTCGACCACGAAGCCCTGGAACGGGACGTCCAGCCGGCGCGCGGGTCGCGGGTCGATGACGTCGCCGACCTGCTCCGTGCTCGTGGTCACGAGAACTGCTTCTCGAGCGCGGCGGCGATCAGGCCCGAGAACAGCGGGTGCGCACGCGTGGGACGCGACTTGAACTCCGGGTGGGCCTGCGTGGACACGTAGTACGGGTGCAGGTCGGCGCGGAGCTCGACGAACTCCACGAGCGACGAGTCGGGCGACGTGCCGGAGATCAGCAGGCCCGCCTCCTCCAGCTCACCGCGGTAGGCGTTGTTCACCTCGTAGCGGTGCCGGTGCCGCTCGGACACCTTCTCGCTGCCGTACGCCTTGGCCACCACGGAGCCTGCGGTGAGCTGCGCCTGGTAGGCGCCGAGCCGCATGGTGCCGCCCATGTCGCCCTCACCCTCGACGATCGCCTTCTGCTCCGCCATGGTCGCCACGACCGGGTGGCTGCTGCTCGGGTGGAACTCGGTGGACGACGCGTCCGCCCAGCCCAGCACGTTGCGCGCGTACTCGATGACCATGGACTGCAGGCCCAGGCAGATGCCGAGGGTGGGCACGAGGTTCTCGCGCGCCCAGCGCAGCGCCCCGACCTTGCCGTCGATGCCGCGCACGCCGAAGCCGCCCGGCACGAGGATCGCGTCGACGCCCTCGAGGGAGGCCTCCGCACCCTCCGGCGTCTGGCAGTCGTCAGCGGCGACCCAGCGGATGCCGACCTTGGCGTCGTTCGCGAAGCCGCCCGCGCGCAGCGCCTCGGTCACGGAGAGGTAGGCGTCCGGCAGGTCGATGTACTTGCCGACGAGCGCGACCTCGACGTTGTGCTCCGGCTCGTGCACGCGCTCCAGGAGCCGGCTCCAGCCGTCCCAGTCCACGTCGTGGAAGGGCATGCCGAGGCGGCGCACCACGTAGGCGTCCAGGCCCTCGGAGTGGATGACGCGCGGGATGTCGTAGATCGACGGGGCGTCGGCGCAGTTGATCACTGCCTCGTTGTCGACGTCGCACATGAGCGCGATCTTGCGCTTGATGCTCTCCGGCACCACGCGGTCCGACCGGAGCACGATGGCGTCCGGCTGGATGCCGACGGTGCGCAGCGCGGCCACGGAGTGCTGCGTCGGCTTGGTCTTGAGCTCGCCGGACGGGCCGATGTACGGCACCAGCGAGACGTGCAGGAAGAACACGTCGTCGCGGCCGAGCTCGTGCCGCACCTGGCGCGCGGCCTCGAGGAACGGCTGCGACTCGATGTCGCCGACCGTGCCGCCGATCTCGGTGATGATCACGTCGACGGCGTCGGACGCCTGCTCGCGCATCCGGAACTTGATCTCGTCGGTGATGTGCGGGATCACCTGCACGGTGTCGCCCAGGTACTCGCCGCGGCGCTCCTTGGCGATGACGCGGGAGTACACCTGGCCGGTCGTCACGTTGGACGAGGCGGGCAGCTCGATGTCGAGGAACCGCTCGTAGTGCCCGATGTCCAGGTCGGTCTCGGCGCCGTCCTCGGTGACGAAGACCTCACCGTGCTGGAACGGGTTCATCGTGCCGGGATCCACGTTGAGGTAGGGATCCAGCTTCTGCATGGTGACGCTGAGGCCACGCGAGCGGAGAAGACGGCCGAGCGATGACGCCGTCAGCCCCTTGCCGAGAGAGGACGCCACACCACCGGTGACGAAGATGTGCTTGGTCGGCGTGGAGGCGCCGGACCGCTGACGGGACTGGAGACTGCTTCGGTGTTCGACCACGGAACTCCACCCTATCCGAGGTACGGCGTGCTCGTGGTGTAACTCCCAGCACACCCGCCGTTCACTCGCGGATTGTCGGTTTGTTCCGATCGAGTCTGCCCCCACGGCGCCGTTCTCGCCCGCCGGATCAGGCGCTCCGGGAGAACTTCCTCCGCAGCTTGCCGAGACGGGGCCCGACGGCGGCGCGCAGACCGGGGTCGAGCAGCACGGCGATCACGAGCGTGACGAGCGCGGCCAGCAGGCCAACGGCCAGCCCGAGCCCGAGGGCTGCGGCGAACCGGCCGCCGTCGAACTCCACCTCGCGCAGCGGCGCGGACGCGAACCAGCCGAAGGACAGGCGCTGCGGGGCCAGCCACGCGGGCACCAGCCAGCCGACGGCGGTCCCGGCCCCCGCGGCCACCACGAGCACCATGAGCGCCCGCCAGACGCCGCTCAGCGCGTCCCGGCCCAGATGCCTGCGCACGGCCAGGAGCAGCCCCAGCCCGGCCACGATCATCCCTGCCGTGCCGACGGCCCCAAGGACCGCCATGACGTCGGTCCGCAGCGCGTACTCCGAGCAGGAGGGCACCGTGCAGCCCCGCCCCGGCGACCGGCCCGCGAACAGCAGCGGCACGAGCGCCGCGCCGACCGCGGACACGCCCCACCCGCTCGCGGTGGCGATGACGGCGGCCCGCCCGTGGTCGACGGCGTACAGCGCGCGCGACAGGTGCAGGATCAGCGCGAAGCCGATCAGCCCGGGCGCCAGCCAGATGAGTCCCGTGGCCATGCCGGGAGCGTCGCCACGCACGATCAGGTCGAAGACCCGCTCGACGTACGGGGCCGCGGCCATCAGCGCGGCGACGCCGGCGGCCGTCACGAGCAGCAGGCTGCGCGTGGTGCGCGCCACCAGAGCGCGCAGCTCGCCGAGCCGGCCGGCCGACGCGTGCTCGGCGAAGTACGGGAACGCACTGGTGGCGATCGGGAACGCGAGCACGGCGTACGGCAGGAGGTAGACCTGCTGGGCGTACAGGTAGACCGACAGCGTGCCGTCGCCTCCGGCGGCGTTGGCCGCGCGCAGCGTCAGGAAGATCGACAGCTGCTGGACGACCAGGGCGCCGACGCCGGCGAACGCCAGGCGCGCGGCGCGCGGGCCCTCCCCCGACGGGAACCGCAGCGTGGGCCGCAGCCGCAGCCCGGTGCGCCACACGGGCACCACGAGCGGCAGGGCGAGGAACAGGACGCCGATCGTGGTGCCCCACGCCAGCCAGCCCAGGGCCCGCTCCGACAGCTCCGCGACGTCCTGCTGGTCGCCGTGCGCCAGCGCGCCGAAGACCCCGTAGACGACGATCACGACGAGGCTGGACACCAGCGGCGCGAACGCCGGCCAGAAGAACCGCTTGTGCGCCTGCAGGATGCCGCCCAGCACGACGGCGAGGCCGTAGAGCGGCACCTGTACCGCGAACACCCGCAGGAAGCCCGTGGCGACGTCCACGTGCACCGGGTCGGTCAGCCCGGTCAGGCTGATGATCGGGCGCGCCAGGAGCGCCATGAGCCCGGCCAGCGGCACCAGCACCACCAGCGTCCAGCCGAGCAGCGCCGAGGCGATCCTCGACGCCTGCTCCTTCGAGGCGGCCGTGCCGTCGGCGGTGAACGCTGCCCGGCTCAGCGGCCCGGCCAGCAGGGGCACGACGGCGCCCGCGAGCGCACCGCCTGCCGCCACCTCGAAGAGCAGGTTGGGCAGCTGGTTGGCGGAGTTGAAGACCGTCCCGACGCCGTCGGACCCGAGCCACGCGCCCTGTCCGAGCCAGCGGCCGAAACCGACCATGCGGCTGGCGAGCGTGACGACCGTGACGAGCAGCGCGGCGCTCGCCAGGGTTCTGGCGCGGCTCACGCGCCCGGGGACGCCACGGGCCCGCTGGTCGGCTCGACCACCGGTGCGGGCTCGACCGGTCGCCTACCGAGCATGTCGGCCTTGTTCAGCCACTCGTTGCCCGCGATCACCTTCGAGAAGCTGACCTTCTCCGAGGCCAGCATGAGCCCGACCACGCCCGCGAGCGCCGTCCAGCGCACCGCGCGGGACGTACCGAACGCGATCTGGCTGCCGACCAGCGCGCCGAGCGCGTTGGCGCCGCCGTCGCCCAGCATGTCCTGCTCCCCCAGGTCACCCGGGGCGGCCGCGGCCGCGGCGCCGAGCACCGCACCGGTGGCGGCACCCGCGCCGCCCAGCATGAACGGGAGGCTCGCCGCCGTGCCGGCCTTGAGGGCCCGGCCGGGGCGCAGGTCGAAGAGGTTGATCAGGTTCGCGGTGCCTCCGATGAGGGCGCCGTTGAGCCCGACGTCGACCAGGTGCCCGAACGCGCTGCCCGTGCGGCGGGTACCCACCGCCGCGGCGACGAGCGCGGAGCCGGAGATGCCGAGCACCTTGAGGCCGCCGGTGGTCAGGCGCCCCTCCAGGAGGGCGCCGAGATGCCCCTTCAGGCCCTTGGTGCGCACTGACGTGTCCTCGGCGAGGTCGTCGACCAGGCCGAAGGCGCCGGCCGCGGCCGTCGCGAACGCCGACGCCCCCGGTGCCCGGCCGCCGCTGACCGCCGCGCCGGCCACGAGCCCCGCGGTGACCGCTGGGCCCTCCAGCAGGCTGATCGGCTCGCCGCGATGGTTGGTCCGCGTCCACAGTGAGGCGCCGCCGAGTCCGCCGTCGGCGACCTTCTCGCCCAGCTTGCGGCGCGCGAACGCCGTCACGGCTCCTGCGGCGATGCCAGCGGCGATGAACCTGCCTGCACCCATGAGTACCCCTCGGTCTGTGTCGGTTCTTCGGGTCGGACTCTCAGCCTCTACCTGTATCGACTGAGCCTGCGGTTCCGCTTCGGGCGAGTACCTCGTTCCTCACCCTGCGCTGCACCTCCGGCTCAGTCTCTACTCATATCGACTGAGCCTGCGGTTCCGCTTCGGGCGAGTACCTCGTTCCTCGGTCCTCACCCTGCGCTGCACCTCCGGCTCAGTCGACCGCCGGCGGCAGGACCGCCGTCGCGTCGTCCTCCAGGCCGTACTGCCCGACGACGCCGCCCAGGCGCGCCGCGACGGCCAACGGCACGTTGATGCGGCCCACGAGCCGGTCGATGCCGCTCACCGTGCTCACCTCGGCGGCGATCTCCTCGTCGTCCCGCACCGCCTGCACGACGTCGCCCGGTTCCGTGGTCGGTCCGGCGAGCACCGCGGCGCCGGAGACCCCCTGCACCGCACGTGCGACGGAGAGCCACACGTCCTCTGCGCCCGGTTCCGGCTCCTCGGTGGCACCGTCGGCGGTCTCCTGCGGCTGGCCGGCGGGGCCCACCAGCAGCACCACCGCTTCCGCCGCCTGGCTCTGCTCGTCGCCCGGCTCCACGAGGCCGAACCGCTCCAGCTGCACCTCGAGGTCGGTGGCCTGCGAGCTGCGGTCCGTGCCACCGTCGCTGCCGGTGAGCGCGAGGGCCAGCGCCGCGCCGAGCACGGCGCTCGGGTCGTCCTGCTCCGGCGCCGCCTCGCCGAGGTTGGCGCGCAGTCCCCCGGCGAGGGTCTCGCGGGACGACTCCTCGGCGGCGTCCGTCCAAGCCTCGGTGAGCACCGACTTGGACACCACCGTGGCGCCGGCAGTGTCGATCTGGTTCAGGACACCGTCGTGCACATCCTGGGAGACCTCGCCGAGCTGCACGACCGCCACGCGGGTGCCCTCGAGCGATCCGGTCACGAGCTGCGTGCCCGCCGCCTCGATGAAGCGCTCGTCGCCGTCGAGGGCGGTCTGCGTGGCGTCGAGCTCGGTGCGCAGGTCGGTGCGCTCGGCGCGCAGCGCGTCCACCTGTTCCGTCAGGGTCTCCCCGATCGCGCCCTGCAGCGGTCCGGCACCGAGGATGATGCCGACGGCGAGCGCGAGGAAGACGGAGATGAGCGAGACGAGGTGGTATCGGAAGTCAATCACGGTACGGAAGAGTCCTTAGGCATGTTCCGGGCAGCGGGTGCCCGGCATCAGGTCGGGGCGGCAGGGTGGCCGGAGCGCGTGCTCCGGTCCGGTCAGCCGCCGAACAGGTGGCTGACCCAGGACACTACGTCGTCGAAGCGTGCCCCGATCAGTCCGAAGAAGGTCTGGCCTGCCGAGGTCGAGGCCAGCGCCGCGAGCACCGCCGCGACACCCGCCCCGGACAGCAGCGTGAGCTGGGTGTTCGAGATCCGCGTGCGGTAGAGCCGCGAGACGCCCTTGGCGTCCACGAGCTTGCCACCGACGCGCAGCCGGGTGAGGAAGGTCGACGCCATGCCCGCGCGCCCCTTGTCGAGGAACTCGACCAGCGTGGCGTGCGTGCCGACGGCGACGATGAGCTCGGCGCCCTTGTCGTCGGCCAGGAGCATCGTGATGTCCTCGCTGGTCCCCGTGGCGGGAAAGACCACGGGGTCCACGCCGAGCGCCTTGACGCGCTCGAGGCCGGGGGCCTTGCCGTCACGGTAGGCGTGCACGACGATCTCCGCGCCACAGGCCAGCGCCCGGTCGGACACGGAGTCCATGTCGCCGACGATCATGTCGGGCTGCCAGCCGGCGTCGATGATCGCGTCCGCACCGCCGTCCACGCCGATCAGGACCGGCCGGTTCTCCCGGATGTAGGACCGCAGCAGTGCCAGGTCCTCCCGGTAGTGGTAGCCGCGCACCACGATGAGCACGTGGCGGCCCTCGATCGAGGTGCTGATGTCGGGTACGCCCACGCCGTCGAGCAGGAGGTCCCGCTCGCGACGCAGGTAGGTCATGGTGTTCTCGGCGAACCGCTCGATCTCGGCCGACAGGCCTTCGCGCGCGGCTGCCTGGTCCGTGGCCACGGTCTGCGGCGTCTGGTAGGTGCCCGTCGCCACGAGAACGTCTCCGGCGAAGACCTCGCCGCCCGTGATCCGGACGTCGGCGCGCTCGTCGATCGCCATGACGGCGGGGCCGAGGTCGTCCACCAGGACGATCCCCGCGTCGACCAGGATGTCCGGTCCCGTGTTGGGGTACCTGCCGGAGGTGGACCGGGCGGCGTTCAGCACCGCGACGGGTCCGGCGGACACGAGGGCGTCCGCCGCCACGCGGTCGATGTCGACGTGGTCGATCACGGCGATATCGCCCGAGTTGAGGCGGGACGTGAGCTCCTTGGTCCGCGCTCCGATCCGGGCAGGTCCGTGCACTGTGGCCTGCGGAAGGGCCGTTCCGTGGTCGGCGGCGCTCTTCGCTGCGCTCTTGTCAGCGCGCTTCTCGGCTCGGGAGATCAGCTTCATCCGCTCTATCGTCCCACGACCGAGGACTCCAGGAGCTCCAGCGCGTGGGTCCGCGCCGTCTCCGAGTCGTCCTGGCCGGACAGCATGCGCGCCAGCTCACGGACGCGGGCGTCCGCAGTGACTTCACGCACGCCCGTCACGGTGATCATCCCGTCGTCGGAACCGGACGATCCGGCGTCGCCGTCGGAGCTCTTGGTGACCACGAGGTGCGCGTCCGCGAACGCCGCGACCTGCGCCAGGTGGGTCACGACGACCACCTGGGTGCTGCGGCCCAGCTGCGCCAGCCGCCGGCCCACCTCGACGGCGGCCCGGCCGCCCACCCCGGCGTCGACCTCGTCGAACACGAAGGTGCTGCGGGGGGTGTCGGCGGTGCGCTCGGCGGCCGCGCCGCCCGAGGTGGCCAGGGCGACCTCGAGCGCCAGCATCACGCGCGAGAGCTCACCGCCGGACGCGCCCTTGCCGAGCGGCCGTTCCGGCGCACCGGGGTGCGGCACGAGCAGGAAGGTGACCTGGTCGGCGCCGAACGGGCCGGGCTGCTCGAGCGGCTCCGCCGAGACCACGAGGTGGGCGCCGCCCATCGCGAGGCCGTGCAGCTCGTTCGTGACGGCGTCGGCGAGCTGGGACGCGCCGCGGGTGCGCTCCGCCGTGAGGATCTCGGCAAGCCTGGCCAGCTCGCCGTCCAGCTCGGTCACCCGGTCGCGCATGGCGGTGAGGCGGTCGCCGCCGTCGTCCAGGTCGAGGAGGCGCAGGCCGGCGTCGCTGGCCCACTGCAGGACGTCGTCGATCGTCTCGCCGTAGGAGCGGGTCAGGGCGTTCAGCTCCGCCATGCGGTTGTGCGCCGTCTCCAGGCCCGCCGGGTCCGCCTGCAGGTCGTCGACGTACGCGGCGACGTCGGTGGCGACGTCGGCCAGCAGGTAGCCCACCTCGGCGAACCGCGTCGCGAGCGTGCCCAGCGCCGCGTCGGAGTGCGCGGCGGAGTCCAGCGCCCGGCGTGCCCGTTCGACGAGCGCTATCGCGTTCTCCCTGGCCCCGTCGGCGTCCTCGCCTGCGACCGCGTCGTGCGCCTCCGTGGCCGCCGCGCGCAGTCCCTCAGCGTTGGACAGGCGCTCGATCAGCGCCTGGAGGTCGGCGTCCTCGCCGGTCTGCGGGTCGACCCGCTCGATCTCCTCCAGGCCGATCCGCAGCAGCTCGACCTCACGTGCGCGCTCGGCGCCGCGCGCCTCCAGGTCCGCGATCTCGGCGAGGAGACCGCCACGCTCCGTCCAGGCGGTGCGGTAGGCGGCCAGCACCCGCTGATGGGCCGGGCCGACGAACGTGTCCAGGGCGTCGCGCTGCTTGGCCGACGTCCGCAGCCGCAGCTGGTCGGACTGGCCGTGCACGGTGAACAGGTCCTCGGCGATCTCGGCGAGCACACCCTGCGGCACCGACCGGCCGCCCAGGTGGGCGCGCGACCGGCCGTCGGCGATGGTGCGCAGGATCACGACGGTGCCGTCGTCCTCCACCTCGCCGCCCGCCTCGGAGACGCGGCCGAGGACGGCATCGCGCCCCGAGACGCGCACCCGGCCCTCGACCGCGGCCGACGACGCCCCCGGGCGAACCGACTGCGGGTCCGCCTTGGCGCCCATGAGCAGGTTGAGCCCCGTGAGCACCATCGTCTTGCCCGCACCGGTCTCACCCGTGATGACGGTCAGGCCGTCGGACAGGGGGACCCGGGCCGAGCGGATGACGCCCAGGTTCTCGATAGCGATCTCCTCGAGCACCTGACTCCTTAATTCTCTGGTGTGGTGGCGGCTGGGTCAGAAGGTACATCCTGTACCTCCGCGTCCCCTGACCCGACACGGTCCCGCCAGCCCGAGACGGGCAGATTGAACTTCGACACGAGGCGGTCCGTGAACGGCGCGTTGGACAGGCGTGCGAGCCGCACCGTACCCCCCTGACGCACGACGACGCGAGAACCGCGGGGCAGCCGGATCTCCCGCCGGCCGTCACACGTCAGCACCCCCTCGACCGTCGACTGGGGCAGCACGTCGACCGTGTACCGCGACCGCGGGCCGATCACCAGCGGCCGGGCGAACAGCGCGTGCGCCGACAGCGGCACCATGAGCACCGCGTCGACATCAGGCCAGATCACGGGCCCGCCACCCGAGAAGGCGTGCGCCGTCGAGCCCGTGGCGGTGGACATCACGACGCCGTCGCAGCCGAACGACAGCAGAGGCCGCCCGTCCACCCCGATCGCGACCTCGAGCATGCGGTCACGCGTGGCCTTCTCGACCGTGGCCTCGTTCAGCGCCCAGCCCACCACCGGCTCTGCCGTGCCCGGCAGGTGGACCGTCACCTCGACCGTCGCACGCTCCTCGACCTCGTAGTCGCGGGCCGCGAGCCGCTGGACGGCGGCGCGCAGGTCCTCCCGCTCCGACTCCGCGAGGAAGCCCACGTGCCCGAGGTTCACACCGAGCAGCGGCACGTCGGTGCCGCGGGTCAGCTCCGCGGCACGCAGGATGGTGCCGTCGCCCCCGAGCACCATCACCGCCTCGGACCGGTGCACGCCCTCGCGGACCCGGTTGGCCGCCATGTGGTCGCCGAACTCCTCGGCCAGCGCGTCGTCGTGCAGCGTGGCCTCGAAGCCCGCCGCCTTGAGCTCGCGCAGGGCCTCGGCCAGCGCCGCGACCGCCCGGGGGCGTCCGCCATGAGTCACGATCAAGACGCGTCTGGTCACAGCTCGTGCTCCTTGTGCTCGTCGGTCTGCTGAGTTCTCTGCGCGGCCCCCGGACGCCCCCGCACGACGACGGCCGGCGGCTCGGGCGGGTGGCCCGGCCGCTCGGCGGGCTCACCCTGCGCCGGGAGCCAGGCCACCGCGACCTCGACGGCGTCGGCCAGCTCGTGCTCGCGGGGCGCTTCGACAGGCTCGGTGACGAGCTCCGCGCCCAGCTCTTCCGTGCTCCCGCCGGTGGGCCCCCCGCCGTCCTCGGGCGCGAGCCACAGGAAGAACTCCCGGTTCCCGCTCGGGCCGGGCAACGGGCTGGGCACGACCGCACGCACCTGTAGCCCCGCGTCCTGCGCGGCGTGGGCCACCGTACGCACCACCTCGGCGTGCAGTGCCGGGTCGCGCACCACGCCACCGCTGCCCAGCCGGTCGCGCCCGACCTCGAACTGCGGCTTGATCATCAGCAGCGCGTGCGCCCCCGGGCGCAGCACGCCCGCCACGGCAGGCAGCACCACGGTCAGGGAGATGAACGAGAGGTCGGCGACCACGAGGTCCGGCGCCCGCGCGAGATCGGCCCGCGTGAGGTCGCGGACGTTGAAGCCCTCGACGACCGTGACCCGATCATCGGTGCGCAGCGCCGGGCGGAGCTGGTCGTGCCCCACGTCGACGGCGACCACGTGCGCGGCACCCCTGCGCAGCAGGACGTCGGTGAAGCCGCCGGTGGACGCGCCCAGATCGGCGCAGAACGCACCCTCGACCCGTGGTCCGCCCGGCACCCGAGCCAGCGCGTCCAACGCACCGGCCAGCTTCAGTGCGGCGCGCGACGCGAAGTCGTGCTCCGGGTCGTGCCCGGGCAGCAACGACACGTCCGTGCCGTCAGTCACCGCCGACGACGGCTTGATCACCACCCGGCCCGCGACCAGCACCCGGCCGGAGCCGACGAGCTCCGCGGCGTGGCGCCGGGAGCGGGCCAAGCCACGGCGGACCAGCTCCGCGTCCACCCGCGTGCTCCCTGTCATGGTCGCCACTGTCAGGCGTCACCGCTGAGGTGCGCGCGCAGCGTGTCGTGCACGGCCTCGAACCGGGCGACGTGATCGGCCGGGGGCAGGTCGTCGAGCCCGTCGAGCGCGTCGAGTGCACTCCGGACACCCGCGTCGGGATCAGCCGGGCCGCTCGAGGTTTCCTGGGTCTCGTAGAACTCGTCCATCGTGCGTCAACGCTCCACTGTGCTCGTCCGTGCTCGTCCATGCTCGTCCATGCTCGTCCGTGCTCGTCGGGCTGCCGCCCGTCGCCCCGAGCCGTCTGCCTGCTGCCTGCTGCCTGCTGCCTGCTGCCTGCTGCCTGCTGCCTGCTGCCTGCTGCCTGCTGCCTGCTGCCTGCTGCCCCACACGGTACCCGCCGCCGCCGAGAGAACCTGGGAGAAAACGGCCAGGTTCTGTAGGTGGCGACCACCCTCCGGCCGAGTGCAGACTTCGTCGCCCCCGTGGTCGCCGAGTGCAGAGTTGGTCGCGGGTAGGGACGGCGTATCCGCGACCAACTCTGCACTCGACGCATCAGGGGGCGACCAGGTCTGCAGTCGACCGGTCCGGGGGACGGAGCGCCAGCCTCATGGATCCCCGCGGTGGCCCGGGTCAGACGGGCAGGTCTGGCACCGACGTCAGGTCCAGCGACTCCCCCGCGTCGACGGCAGCCCACGCCGCGGCGCACGCGGCGCGGACCAGGTCGATTCCCGCCCCGTCGAGCCGCAGCCCGCCGTCGGAGACCTGGGCCGCCGCACCACCGCACACGTACCAGTCGTCCATGAGCGCCGGCGCGGGGTGCGGTTCGAGCAGCGCACGCAGGTCGGCTCCCAGGAACGACGGGCGCTCGCCCGGCACCGCGAGCACTGCGTCGCGCGCCGTCGAGACACCCGTCAGGACGTGCAGCCCCGGGTATCCGCCGGCGCGTGCCCCGGCGAGGTCCGTGTCGAGCCGGTCCCCTATCACCAACGGCCGGCTCGCCGCGACCCGCTCGACCGCGAGCCGGTACATGGTCGGCGACGGCTTGCCCGCACTGTCGGGCGTGACACCCGTCGCCGACACCACGGCGCCCACCAGGGCACCGTTCCCCGGCGCGAACCCCCGCGCCGTCGGGAGCGACAGATCCAGGTTGCTCGCCACGTGCCAGGCACCGCCGCCCACCGCGTACGCCGCCTCGGCGAGCTGGGTCCAGCCCACCTCCGGCGCGTAGCCCTGCGCGACCGCGTCCGGCTTGTCGTCCGCCGTCTCCACTACCGTGAAGCCGGCCGACCGCACCGCCGTCACCAGGCCCTTACCGCCGACGACCAGCACCTTCGCGCCCGCGTCCAGCCGGGTGGCGAGCAGCGCGGCACAGGCCTGCGCGGCAGTCATGACCTCGCCCGGATCCGTCGGGATCTCCAGGCCGGTGAGCTGGCCCGCGACGTCCTCCGGCTCGCGCGACGCGTTGTTCGTCACGAAGAGCAGGCGCATCCCGTCCGACCGTGCGGCAGCGAGGCTCGCCGCCGCATGCTCGATCGGCAGGTGCCCCCGGTACGCCACGCCGTCGAGGTCGACGAGCGCGAGGTCGTACGCCGTGGCGAGCGAGGTGTCGCTCGCCAGCAGGCCGGCACTCGCGATCACGCCTTCTCCTGCCCGACGTCGGGGCGGTCGCCCTCGGGAACCGACTCGCCCTCGGTGTTGCTCACCTCGGGTTCGCTCGGCTCGTCGGCGACGTCGGGCTGGTGGACCGCGGCCTCGGCCGGCTCCTCTGCGGATGCCTCCGTCGAGCCTGCGGCCGCCGGTTCGACGGGCGTCCCAGGTTCGCTCGGCTCGTCGGCCTCCTCCGGCTCGTCGGCCTCGTCGGCCTCGTCGGGCGAGTCCGCGGAATCCGCCGAGTCAGCAGAATCGGCTGAGTCAGCGGAGTCCGCCGAGTCACCAGAGTCCGCCGAGTCACCAGAGTCCGCCGAGTCACCAGAGCCCGCCGAGTCACCGGAGCCGGCTGAATCCACCGAGTCGGATGAGCCAGGCGAGCCGACCGACTCGTCGTCCTCGTCGTCCTCCTCGTCGTCCTCGTCAGCAGGCTCGTCGGCGACCTTCTCGTCGCTGTCGTCCTCGTCAGCAGGCTCGTCGGCGACCTTCTCGTCGCTGTCGGGCACGTCGGCCGGCTCGTCCGCATCCGCGTCCACCGACTTCTCCGGCTCGTCCCCTTCGTCGTCCGACGGGTTCTCCGTGAACTCCTCGGGGTGGTCGGCGACGTACTCCTCCTCGGCGAGCACCGCGTCCTCCTCGACGTCGAACACCGTGATGTCCTCACCGGGTGTGTCCGCGCCGATGGCCCGCTCGAGCGCCTCGCTGTCGACCGAGGCCAGCAGCGCGGTCGCCTCGTCCGGCCGACCGGCAGCCTCGAGTGCCACGGCGCGCGCCTGAAGGACCCGCAGGCCCAGGTCACCCTTGGCGTCCTCCGCCGCGACCTTGTCGAGCGCGGCCAGCGCGGCGTCGTGCTCGCCCAGGTCCGAGCGGGCACCGCTCGCCACGATCGCGAGCTCGACGCGGCCGGTCGCGTCGAGCGACGCGGCCTCCTCCGACGCCGCGAGCGCCAGGGCACGCTCCGGACGGCCGAGGCCGCGCTCGGCGTCCGCCATGATCGGCAGGTGCTCGGACGAGCCGTTCAGCCGGCGAACCGTGCGCAGCTCGCGCAGCGCCTCGGCGAACCGGTTGGTGTGGTAAGCGGCCAGGCCGGCAGCCTCCCGCACGATGTCGATCCGGCCCGCGCCGCGCACCGCCGCCTGGGTGTGCTCGTAGGCACGCTCCGGGTCGACGTCGAGCAGCCGGCCCGCCATCACCAGGTGCAGTCCGACGTACTCGGCGTGGTCCTTGCTCAGGCCGCGCAGGCGCCCGCGCACGTCGCGGTCGAGCTGGCTGAACGAGGCGTCCTCGGCGATCTCCGGCTCGGGAGGCCGCGGCGCACGTTCCTCACGCTCCCCGCTGACGCTCTGGGCCGGACGGTCGTCGCGGTCACCGGACGAGCGGCGGGGACGGTCTGCGCGGTCGTCGCGGCGCGCCGGACGGTCTGCGGTGTTCCCGCGGAACGGGCGAGCGCCCCGGTCGTCACGGCCACGGCTGTCTCGCGCGCCCCGGTCGTCGCGGTCACCGAACGAGCGGCGCGGACGGTCCTCGTCCCGGCGTGCCGGGCGGTCCGTACCCCGGTCGTCCCGGCGGACCGGGCGGTCACCGTCGTTGCGACGTGGGCGATCGGTGCCGCGGTCGTCACGACGCGGACGGTCAGTACCCCGATCCTCGAACGAACGACGCGGGCGATCGTCACGGTCGCCGAAGGAACGGCGCGGACGGTCATCGTCCCGACGTGCCGGACGATCCGTACCCCGGTCCTCGCGACGCGGACGGTCAGTACCACGATCCTCGAAGCTGCGACGCGGGCGGTCGGTGCCCCGGTCGTCGAACGAACGACGCGGACGGTCATCGTCCCGACGCGCCGGACGGTCATCGTCCCGGCGCGCCGGACGGCTACCACCCCGGTCCTCGAAGCCACGGCGCGGCCGGTCGTCACGGTTGAAGCTTCGGCGGGGGCCGTCATCCCGCCGTGCGGGACGGTCGTCGTCCCGGCGCAGGGGACGGTCGTGCTCGCGACGCACGGGCCGCTCGCCGTCGCGGCGCACCGGGCGGTCACCGCCCCGGTTGTCCCGGTCCTCGGACGGACGGCGCGAACGGTCGCCGTCGTTCCCGCGGTACGGGCGGTCGGTGCGTGGGGCGCGGTCGTCGCGGCCGCCGCGGTACCCGGAGGGCGCGCCGCGGTTGTCCCGGTCGCCAAAGGAACGGCGGGGACGGTCGTCATCGTTGCGGCGGGGCGCACGGTCCCCGGTGCCCCGGTCGTCCTGGCGGGGACGGCCGCTACCCCGGTCATCGCGCCGAGGGCGGTCGGTGCTCCGGTTCTCGTACGACCGGCGCGGGCGGTCAGCGCCACGGTCGTCGCGCCGAGGGCTGTCACCGCCACGGGCGCCGTCATGCCGGCGGCCCCGGTCACTACCGCGCTCTCCGCCGCGGTCTTCGCGACGCGGACCCTGGCCCTCGTTGCGACTGCCGCTCTTGCGCTCGCCTCGGCGGTCGCCCTCGCGGTCGTTCCCCTGGTCACGGGGCGTTTCGTTCACGGTGTTCCCTTCGATGACAGATGCCCGCACATTCTCCCATGCGGGCGGCCGTCCCCAGGGGTCGAAAGGCTGTGACGTTGCGTGCCCGACGCCGGTCGTCCCGCCGTCGGCCCCGGCAAGGTCGGTCGGATGCACTTGGCCGGGATCGAGGCAGGCAGCAGGTCCGCTTCGAGAATGCGATCCGACATGGATATGACGCGTAACCTGAACTGCCAGCCGGCGGACGAGGTCAGTGTCGAGGCCGCCGTCGTCGCGGTAGTGACGC